>JAKBCO010000066.1 GCA_021807785.1 Pseudomonadota bacterium | reverse complement strand
GTCGGGGGCGAGCACGCTCGCGGTGGGCAGCACCATTGCCCTCAACGGCGGCAGCGTGATCGCGCTGGGCGCGGGAACGGGCGGGATCGGGCTGGCCGCGGGGACGGTGAACGCGGGGACCGGGACGTTGCTGCTGACCACCGGCGGGCCGGTGACCGAGGACGCGGCCTCGGTCATCACCGCCGGAACGTTGAGCGGAGGAGGCACGGCGTCCGCGATTTCACTGCTGGGGATCGGCAACGCCATCGGCACGCTGGCCGGGCTGGCGGCGACGGGGAACTTGGCGCTCGTTGATACCGGGGCGCTCACGGTGCTCGGCACGGTCTCGGCGGGCGGGACCGGGATCACCGACAACACCGCCACGCTGACGCTGAACGATACCGGCGGCGGGATCACCCTGGGCAACGGCGCCACCGCCGGCACGCTCATCGGCGGGATGGTCTCGCTGCTGGCGACCGGGGCGGTGGCGGAGGCGCCGGGGGCGATCGCGGCCAACACGCTGGTGGCCTCGGCCATCGGCGGGATCACCTTGCTGGCCGGCGGGTTCAACAGCATCGGCACGCTGGGCAACGTGGTGGAGACCGGCAACGGGCCGGTATGGCTGGATGACGCGGCGGCGGTGACCGTCGCCGGCAATGTCGCGAGCCCGAACAACTCGGTGTTTCTGCACGATACTGCCGCGGGCGGGGTGACGGTGGCGGCCGGCGGGACGCTGGCGGCGGGGGCGGGCAATGTGGTTGGCGTGCAGGCGGATGCGTTCGCCAATGCCGGCAGCATCACCGGAGGGACCTTCCAGCTGGCGCCGAGCACTTCGGGCCTGACCGAAAACCTGGGCGCGGGCGGGACCGGGCTCGATCTGACGAGTCTGACCGGCATCGCCCCGACCAGCGTGCAGATCGGCACCGTCACCCTGCCGTCCGGGACCGGCACCATCACCGCCGGCTCGATCGTGGTGGCGGGCGCCTTCGGTGCCGCCGGCACGGCGCTGACGCTGGACAGCAGCGGGGGCATCACCGAGGCCTCCAGCGTGGCGCTGACCACGCCCCACCTGTCCGCCTATGCCGGCGGCGGCATCACGCTCGCCGGCACGGCGAATGCCATCGCCTTGGCGCAGGGGATCACCGCCGCGGGCGGGGATCTCGATCTGGTCAACGGGAAGATGCTGCAACTCGGCGGTACGCTGACCGGCACCAACGTCTTCGTGGAGGTTGCGCAGGCCGGCGGCACCCTGCTGCTGACCGGCGTCAGTCTGATCGCAAATGGCCCCGGGCCCAGCCTGCAGCTCGTCGCGGACACGATCATCGGCGTGGCGAGCGACTCCTATCCGCCGTCAGGGCTGACGGCGGTCAACGGATCCATCGCGCTGGCGCCGTTCACCGCGGGTTCGACGGTGGTGGTGGGAGTTGAGCCCGCCGGCCTGCAGATCCTCTTTCAGACGCTGCCAGGCAGGCTGGACACCGGCACCGTCATCATCGGCGCCGATCGCAATCCGCTCACCGGTGGCGCGCAGAGCATCACCGCGGGCGGCATCACCCTGGCCTCCCCGGTCACCATCACACCGGCGCAGGCCGGCACGCTCGATCTGATCGGCGCCAGCCTCACGCAGGCCGCGGGGGCCACTCTGACCGTGGCCACGCTGACCGGCACTATCGGGACCAACGCGGCGCTCGGGCTCGGTAACGCGGTCGGCACGCTGGGTGCGTTCAGCGCCGGCGGCACGCTGTTGCTGACCAACGCCGGCAGTCTCGCGGTGACCGGTCCGGTCTCCGGCGCCGGGATCATGCTGCAAGCGGCCAGCCTTGGCGTTTCCGGCAGCATCGGTGCGACCGGTGCCGCCGGCGCCGTCGATCTGGCCAGCACGGCGGGCACGCTCGATCTGGGCGGAACGGGTGCGGTCGTCTCCGGCGGGTTCGTCACCCTGGCGGCGAGCGGCGGGACGATCGGCATCGGCGCCTCCGGGCCGGCGGTGCTCAACGCCGGCACGGTACTGACGCTCGATGCCCCTGGGGTGAACCAGGGGGCGGCGGGAACCATCATCGCCGGGACCCTGGCGGGCAGCGTCACCGCCGCCACCACCCTGGCGGGGGCCACCACCATCGGCGCGATCGGCACTTTCACCGATGGCGCCGGCTTCAGCCTGACCGATCAGGCACCGACCCTCACGGTGGCGGGCAGCCTCGGTGCCACCGCCATCGCACTGACCGAGGCCGGGACCGGTGCGATCCTGGTGTCGGGCAGCGCGGTGGCCGGCGGCGGCGCGCTGGCGCTGGATGCGGGGACGGGCGGGCTCACCCAGTCCGGCGGGCTGATCTCCGGCGGCGCGGTCAGTCTGATCTCGCACGGGACGGTGGGGCTCGCCGGCGGGCTGGTGAATGCCACCACACTCGGGCTCGACGCGACCGGGGACATCATCCAGGCGAGCGGCGCCGGCATCCGGGCCGGCGACCTGATCGGGCTGAACGGGCTGACCGATGCCGGCTCGGTGATCCTCGGCGGGACCGCCAACACCATTGCCGCGCTGGGCAGCCTGACCATCGATGGCACCCTGTCCCTGGCCGAGGCCGCGGGCACGACCCTGACCGTCAATGGGCCGGTCCACGCGGGCGGCGCGGTCAGCCTGGGTCAGGTCGGCGTCGGGCCCGACCTCATCAGCGTGCCCGGCAGCATCGTTGCCAGCGGATCGGTGGCGCTGGGGGCCAACACCCAGATCGATGTGACTGGGTTGGTGCAGTCCACCGGCGCCGGTTTGGACGTGACACTCGGGACCGCGGGGTCCAGCACCATCGTCATAGCCGGCTCGGTCCTGGCCGGTCAGGACGCCGTGCTCTCGGCCACCGGCATCGGCGTGGGCGGGCTGGTCTTCGCCGGGCGAAATGCGGATCTCACCGCCCAGGCCAACGGCATCGGCATCGGCGGCAAGGTGGTCGCCGCTGTCCAGGCCGATCTTTCCACCCCGGGCACGGTGAGCTTCTCCGGGTTGGTGCAGGGCGCCACCGTCACCTTCGACGGCGCCCCCGCAAGCGTCACCGAGGCGTCCGGCGGTTCGCTCACCGCCTCCACCCTGCTTGACACCACCTCCCCGGTCGTCGGCGCGATCGTTCTGCCCAACACCGCCAACAACCACATCGCCAGCATCGGGGCCTTCCTGGCCGGCGGGTCGATCGACCTCGGCGCCACCGGCCCGGTCACCCTGGCCGGGCCGATCTCTGGAGCCGGGGTGACCTTGGCGACAACCGGGGCGATGACGGCCACCGGATCGGTCACCGCGACCGGCGGGAGGCCGATGCTGCTGACCGGCACCGGGTTGGCGCTGACAGGGGCCACGCTGAACGGCACCGGTGTGAGCCTGGATGCCGGCACCGGCGCGATGAGCCTGACCGGCGCCGGCGTCACCGCTACCTCGCTGGCACTCGGTGGGGCGGGGGTCGCCGAGAACAGCGCCTCGGCGCTGCATGTCACCACTCTGACGTCGCTGGGCGATCTGACCGGGGTGGTCAGCCTCGGCGGCGACGCCAACAGCATCGCCACCCTGGGCGCGTTCAGCGTCGGCGCCGGCAATCTGGCGCTGACGGATGCCAGCAACCTGCTGGTCAGCGGGCCGGTGACCGCGAGCAGCATCGCCGTTTCCGGCACCGGCAGCCAGTCGGTCACCGTGGGCGGGGCGATGACCGCCACCGGCGGCGGGCTGTCGGTGACCTCCGGGTCCGGCGGCATCGCGCTGGGATCGGGGGCGGTGCTGTCCGGATCGCCGGTGACGCTCAATTCCGGCGGCGGGACGATCACCCTGTCCGGCAACGCGGTGCTCGGAGCCGCGACCGAGAGCGTGGCGATGTATGGCGCCGCGGTCAGCCAGAGCGGCGGGGCGGTGCAGGCGGCGGTGCTCGGCGGGACCATCTCCGGCAACGCCGGCCTGGGCGGCAGCAACGCCATCGCCGCGCTGAGCGGATTCTCGGTCGGCGGACAGCTGAGCCTGAGCGACGGCTCCGCGCTGAGCATCGCCGGACCGGTCAGCCTGGACAGCGCCAGCCTGACCGCCCGGTCTCTGGCGATGAACGCGGCGCTCTCGGTGAGCAACACGCTGGCGTTGAACATCGGCGGCAACCTGACCGAGGGCGGGGGCGGGTCGGTGGGGGCGGCGGATTTGACCGGCAATGTCGGCACCAATCTCCTGCTGACAGGCGGCGGCAACCAGGTGGCCAACCTCAGCAACATCGCGGCCGGCAATACGCTGGCGCTGACCGATGCGCGCGCGGTCTCGCTGTCCGGCACCATCCGCGCGCCGACGCTGGTGGTCACGGCGACGCCGAACCAGATCACCGTCGAGAACGGCACCCAGCTCATCACCGGCGGCATCGCCCGGCCGGCGGGGGCGAATGTCTCCGATACCTATCCGGTCCCCGGATCGGGTCTCGGCGGGGCGTATTTCTCGGACTTCCAGCTGATCGGCGGGATGACCGTCTCAGGGATCAACGGCGGGAACTCCATCGTGCGGATCGACGCCTATCAGGGCGGCAGTATCAACCTGGGCATCAACGGGGCCGGGCTGGTCGGGCCGGCCACTTGGCTCATCATCGACCTGCACGGGCCGAGCACGCTCGGGTCGGTGGTCGGAACGGTGAATATCGGCGCCCTTGACATGGTCTATGCCCAAGGCGCCGCGGGCGGCGTCACCAGCCTCTTCGGCACCATCGGCGGGGTGTCCGGGCAGCCGGCGGCGGGGCTCGCCTTCATCCACCCGGCGGCGGACCCGCGCTTCCAGGTCAACAGCTGCGCCATCGGCACGGTGAACTGCGTGGTGCTGCCGGTGGAGGTGCTGCCGATCGGCAACCCGCTGTCCGAGTTCTCCATCGGCGCGCTCTTCAACGAAGACGACAGCGACGACCTGTTCCTGCCTCTGGTCTCGCGGAGGGATTACTGATGCCGCGCCATCTCCGCCTTGGCCTGCTGCTCGCGCTGCTGGGCGCCCTGCTGTCCGGCTGCGCCCGCCCGCCCGCCTCGGCCTATGTGCACGGGGGGATCGGCAGCACCAAGCTCGGCAAGCAGATCGCCATCGGCAAGAACGCGGTGGGCGAAGACTGCACCCTGCAACCGGCCGGCGCCGGGGCGGACGTCTATTGCGGTTCCTGGCACCAGCCCTCGGCCCGAGTGAGCCGCGGCGGAGAGGTCAGTGCCGGGCAGCTGGCCGCGCTGGCCACCGCGAGCCCGTGGCGGGTGGGTATCGACCAGAGCTATCTGTGCCGGCCGCCGCAAGCGACGTCCATCCTGGGCGGAGATCCGGCCGAGCTGCTGAACTGCACCCAGCGGCTTGGCGGCTGGCCGCATGTGGCGCTGGTGGCGCGAGTGGGCGGGCGCGTCTGGTATGCCGACGGGGTGCTGCCGGCGGCGGGGGCGATGCAGCGGGCGATCGGGGTGCGCGCGGGCGTGCTGGCCGCCGGGGAGGCGCCGCCGAGCTCCGCCGCCGACGCGCTGCTGGCGCGGCGGCTGGCGGCGCGAGCCTTCTCCTCGGGCGATGTCGGGGAATACAACACGCTGATGGCGGCCGGCACGCTGTCCAACCTGGCCGACGATCCGGGCGCTGCCGAGGCTGCGTTCCGCGAAGCCCTGGCGTTGCAGCGCAAGGCGCTGGGGGCCAATAACCCCAACACCGTCATCGCGCTGATGACTTTGGCGATGCAACTCTCCGACGACGGACAATCGGTGGAGGCGGGCACGCTGTTCAAGCGCGCCGCGGCGCTGGCCCCGCGCGCCGCCGACGCCACCGCCGGGGCGCGGCTGCTGAACTATCGCGGCCTGGATGCGATGAACCAGGGCCGCTATTCCGACGCGCTGCATTTGCTGCAACGCGCCGCCAAGGCCTACGGCGCGCTGATCCCGGCCCAGGTGCTGCGTGCCCAGAACGCCGGCTTCGCCGGACTGCGCACCTTCGGTGTCTCCGGCGCCGCCGGGCTGGGCGCGATCCTGCCCAATCAGGATCTGCTGACAGACCCTTCGGCGCAGAGCGCGCTGCTGGGGCTGGTGGAGACGCGGCGCAACGAGGCGCTGGTGCTGGGCCGCCTGGGCAGCCTGAAGGAGAGCCGCGCCATGCTGGCCAGCGCCTCGCGGCTGGCGCGGGCCAACGGCGTTGACCGCCCGATCGTCAACGCGCGGCTGCTGCGCACCTCGGCGGTGGATGCCGGCGCCGCCGGACAGTCGGAGGCGGAACTGGCTGATCTCGCGGCCTCGGCCGCCGCCTTCGGCGTCGCGCTGCCGGGATCCAAGCCGTTCGCCGACACCAACTTGCTGCGCGCCGATCTGTTCGTGCGCCGGGGCAAGCCGACGGCGGCGCTGACGCCCTGCCGGGCGGCGGTGAGCACCCTCACCGCGCTGCATTCCGGCACCCGCCCGTCACTGATGGGGCCGTGCCTGGACGCTTACGCCGCCGCCGCCAAGGCCACCCCGGCCGACGCGCAGGCGCTCTATGCCGAGATGTTCACCGCCGCCCAGCTGACCCAGGGCAGCATCACCACCCAGCAGATCGCCGAGGCCACCGCGCGGCTGCGCGAGAACAAGCGTGACCCCAAGGTGGCCGCCGCCATCCGCGCCCGCCAGGACGCCAACGAACGGCTGCGCCGGCTGAAACGCCAAACCGCCACGCTGCGTGCCGCCAACCCCAAGGCCACCGTGGCCACCGATCCGGCGCTGGCGGCGCTGGACAAGCGGATCGCCGCCGCGCGCGCGCGACAGGCGGCGGCGGAGACGGCATTGCAGGCGGCCTCGCCCAATTACGGCCAGCTGGTCCAGCAGGTGGTCACCGCCAAGGACGTGTTCGCCGCCCTGCACAAGCACGAGGCGTTCGCCGAGATCACCCTCGGCGGCAAGCATGGCTGGGTGCTGCTGTTCCGCGGTGGGCGGATCACGGTCTCCGAAGTGCCGACCGGGGTTGCCGGCATGACAGCGCTGGTCAAGCGGGTGCGCTCGGGGATCGAGCTCACCACCACCCAGCTGCCGGTC
Organism: Pseudomonadota bacterium; assembly: GCA_021807785.1. Lineage (GTDB taxonomy): Bacteria > Pseudomonadota > Alphaproteobacteria > Acetobacterales > Acetobacteraceae > JAJZVS01. Next base: position 7,929 of record JAKBCO010000066.1, on the reverse strand, counting down.
TTCCATGTCGATGCGGATCGGACCCTCTACAAGGATACGCTGGGGGGCGTGGCCGGGGCGATGAAAGGGGTGACCGCGCTGGTGGTCGCCCCCTCCGGCCCGCTGTTGTCGCTGCCGTTCGAGGTGCTGCTGACCGGCCCCGCCCAGGCCGATGATCTCGCCAACGCGCCCTGGCTGCTGCGCCGGTTCCCGATCGCCCATGTGCCCTCGCCGGCCAATTTCGTCTCGCTGCGCAAGATCGCCGGCACCTCGCGGGCGAAGCAGCCCTGGTTCGGGTTCGGCGATTTCGTGCCCTTCACCCTGGCGCAGGCACAGGCGTCCTTCCCCGGACAGGCATGCGGCGATACCGCCGAACTGCTGGCCGGGCTGCCGGCGCTGCCCTACGCGGGCAAGGAGCTCTCCGCCGCGCGCGCATTGCTGGGGGCGAGCAAGTCGGACGAACTGTTGGGGGCGGCCTTCACGGTGCCGGCAGTGGAGCGGATGAACCTCGCCAATTTCCGCATCCTGCACTTCGCCACCCACGCCCTGCTGCCCTCGGAACTGCGTTGCCAGAGCCAGCCGGCGATCGTGACCTCCGATCCGCCCGGGGCGAAATCGGTGAAGAACGCGCTGCTGACCGCCTCCGACGTGATGGGGCTGCACCTGGACGCGGATCTGGTGATTCTCTCGGCCTGCAACTCGGGCGGGGCCGGCGGGCGGACCGGCGGTGAAAGTCTGTCCGGCCTGGCACGCGCCTTCTTCTTCGCCGGCGCCCGCGCGCTGATGGTCACCCATTGGTCGGTGAACGATCAGGTGACCGCCTATCTGATCGCCACCACCCTGCAACGGATGCGGGCGCACCCGCATCTGGGCGTGGCCGGCGCTTTGCGCGATGCCCAGCTCGCCATGCTGGCCGCCGCCGGGCATAGCCTGCCGGCGCAGGTGGCGCATCCGTTCTTCTGGGCGCCGTTCGCCGTCATCGGCGATGGCGGGGCGATCCCGGGCGGGGCGGCGAAGGTCGCCGCACGCTGACGCTTGCCTGATCGGCCGGCGTCCTTATGCTGGCGAGACGAGGCCAAGGTTGGGGCAGGAATGGATACGCCGCAGGCGCTGGGGAAGTATGAGCTGCGCGGCACCCTCGGGCGCGGGGCGATGGGCACCGTCTATGAAGGCTGGGACCCGGTCATCGCCCGCCGGGTGGCGATCAAGACCGTCAACCTGCCCGAAAACCCCGATCCTGACACCGCCGAGGAGATCGCCCGCTTCCGCCGCGAGGCGCAGGCCGCCGGGCGGCTGACCCATCCCAACATCGTCGCCGTCTATGACTACGGCGAGACCAAGGACATCGCGTATATCGTGATGGAATATGTCGATGGACCGACCCTGAAATCGGTGCTCGACAAGAACGAGCGGTTCACCCTGCCGGACATTCGCCGGATCATGGATGACCTGCTGGCCGGCCTGCAGTTCAGCCACGACCGCGGCGTGGTCCACCGCGACATCAAGCCGGCGAACGTGATGCTGAACTCCGAACGGCGGGGCAAGATCGCCGATTTCGGCATCGCCCGGATCGAGAGCAGCAACATGACCCAGGCCGGGACGGTGCTGGGCACGCCGGCCTATATGTCGCCCGAGCAGTTCCGCGGCGAGCCGGTGGACGCGCGCACCGACATCTACTCCTCCGGCGTGCTGCTCTATCAGCTGCTGACCGGGGAACGGCCGTTCGAGGGGTCGGTCACCTCGATCATGCACAAGGTGCTGAACGTCGATCCGCCGGCGCCCTCGCAACTCTCGGTGGTGGTGCCGCCGGCGCTGGACGCGGTGGTGCTGCGGGCGATGGCGAAACGGCCGGAGGACCGGTTTCCCTCCGCCTCCGCCTTCGCCGGTGCGCTGGGCAACGCGATCGACACACCGGACGCGCGGGTCGGGGATGCGGGGGACGCGACGCAGGTGACGCCGGCGCGGGCCGCAGCTGCGCCGGCGCGGACGACGTCGCCGAGTGGTGCCTCCGCCGCCTCCGCCACCACGGAGCGCAAGCGAGGCGCGCCCATGGGGGCGATCCTGGGCGGGGTGGCGGTGCTGGCGCTGGTGGGCGGTGGGGCGGCGTGGTGGCTGACCCGCTCGCCGCCGAAGCTGCCGCCGAAACTGGTGGTGCCGGCGCCGAAGCTGGTGCCCGCGCCGGTTCCGGCCCTTCCCAGGCCGGTGCCGGCGAAGCCGCCGGTACCCAGCCTGACGGCGCAGCTGCGCACGGCGATCGCCGATACCGCCTGCGTGCTGGCCACCGTCCAGCCCGGCACGCCGCCCGCCTTGGCCGGCTATATCGGGAAGGGCGCGCTGGCGGATCTGCGCGGCCGGCTGGCTCCGCTGCACGAGTCGGCGCTGGCCGACGCGCTGCACCCGTTGGGTGACGTGTTCTGCGATGCGATCGCGGTGATCCGCCCGGTCACGCCGCTGGCCGGGGCGCCGGATCTGGGTCTGGGATTGCAGCTGGCCGGCGGCGATGACCGGCTGCATGACGGGGCGCGCATCCGCCCGCGCGTGACCATGCCGCGCTTCGCCGGATATCTGCGGGTGGACTACCTGGGCCATGACGGCTCGGTGGTGCATCTCTATCCCACCACCGCCGACTCGGTGCAGCATTTCAAAGCGGTGCCGGCGCGGCTGCTGGCCGCGGGCAGCGTGCTGCGGCTGGGTGACGGCGGGCCGGGCCAGCCGCTGTGGGAGGTCGGACCGCCCTATGGGACCGATATGATCGTCGCCATCGCTTCTTCGCAGCCGTTGCAGTTGCTGCGGACGCCGGCGAATATCGAGGCGACCGCCGGGAACTATCTGCTGGGGCTGTCGGCGGTGATCCGCGCCGCCCAGGCGAGCGGCGTGCGGGTGACGGCGACCCTGCTGCCGGTGGATACGCTGCCGGTGAAGCACTGAAACGCGATACGAGCGGGACTTTCGGCCGGCTGGACTCAATCGCTCTCCGGATAGGCGGCCATCAGCCGGGTCTGGTGCCGCCACAGCCGCCATAGCGCGCGGACGCTGGTGGGCCGGGCCCCGGCGGCGCGATTGGCCGCGCCGATCCGCCACGCCGCCGCGTAATGCGCGAGCTGGGCCCGCCAGGCATCAAGCAGGCGGGTACGCGGGTCCCAGATATGGGTGGCCTCGGCGCCGACGCCGTTGATCTCGATCACCTGAAACCCTTCGCCGCGGGTCAGGGCGGCGAGCTGGTCGAAGCGGACGTCGAAGCGCCCGAAATGGAACCCGGGCAGCGCGCGGGCGATGCGCTCGATGGCGGCGGTCAGCGCCGGAGTGGCGTGATCGGTGCCGTCGCGGAACAGCGAGCCGCGGCAGTGGTTGCCGACGAACACCAGCGGCACCCGCGCGCCTTGCGGCGGCACCTGATCGGCGCGGGCGCCGAGCCGAGGCAGGTAGAGGCGGGCCAGCTGTCCGGCACGCGGATCGGCCGCCACCAGGGCGCGCAGGGTGCTGCGGCCATCGCCGATCACCACCGGCGGAGATTTCAGGGTGATCGAGGTGATCCGCCCTTGGACGGCGCCGGGCTCGCGGATGTAGAAGATGCCGGCCTCGTGCGGGGCGGTGACCAACTCCTGCAGCATCAGTGCGGCATCTGGCGGGAAGGCGGCGAGGGTGCGCGCCAGCGCCGCGGGGTCGGCGACCCGGCGCACCCCGGCCCCGTTGCAGCCGATGTCCGGCTTCACCACCAGCGGAAAGTGCAGCCCGGTCGCCGCCATCGCCGCCATCGCCGCGGGCGGATCGGCGCCGGGCGGCAGCCGGGTCCAGGCGGCGATCCGGTCCCGTTCGGGTCCCTGGACCTGATCGAGGATCTCGGTTTTCGATTCCCCGCACAATCCGCCCGAGGGAATGGTCGGATTGGCCGCCGTCAGCAGCGTGGCCGAGCGATGGCGCAGCGCCAGCAGCACCGCCTGGGCCAGCACCGGGGCATAGAACAGGGCAGGAGGCCAGAACTCGAACCAGGAGATCAGCGGCGGGTCGCGTGGGGCGGGCGTGGGCCAAGGCAGTGACAGGGTGGGGTCTGGCCGCGTCATCGCCGGGTCGCCGCGAGTTCGGGGGGGCGGGCGAATTGCCGGGCCAGCCGCCCGGCCAGCGCCAGGAACAGCACCAGCCCGGCGGCACCGGCCCACCGCCAGGCGCCATAATGGGCCATCAGCAGCGCGCCGAGATCGAGCGAAACGGCGAACAGGCCTGAGGTCCAGACCGAGGTGGCAAGCGCGGTCGCGGCGGCGAAGCGGCGCAGATCGGCGCCGAGGAAGCCGCAGGCGGTGTAGGTGGGCAGGCGCACCCCGGGCAGGAACCGGCTGACCAGTACGACGCGGAAGACGCGGCCGGCGAGCCAGGCCTGGGCCGGTGCGACCCTGGGCGGCGGTAGCAGGCGGCGGATCAGCGGGACCCGGGCGGAGAGCGCGCCGAGGCCGTAGAGGCCGAGATCGCCGACCACGATGCCGACATAGAGCGAGGCCAGGGCCAGCGGGACCGAGATTTGGCCTGACTGCGCGGCCATCGCCGCCAGCACCGTGGCGGCGTCCTCCAGGATGAAGGTGGCAAGGACGATGGTGCCCGCTTGCAGCGCGGGATGGTGGGCCGCGAAAGCGATGAGGCCTCGGACCGACAGGTCCAACATGGGCGATGACCCGTCGGGCGAAGGGAGGCAGGCACCGGCCCACCATGATGACACGCATATAGGTGGGGTGCCGGCCTGACGGGATTACCGATTTGTTGAAGTTGCGTCACCCCCGTACGATCAGAACAGCGCGGCCATGGCCTCCGGAGCGATGCTGTCGAGCTCGCCGGGGCAGGGATCGTCCGACGCCGGCCAGGGGGCCTGCGCCTCGGCGAGGCCGCCTCCGCGCGGCGATGCCGGCGTGTAGGCGCCCGGCGCGTCCGGCACCGCGAGCAGCCGGTCGGTAATGCCGAGCACGGTTTCCGCCCCGCCCAGATACAGCAGCCCGTCCGGGGCGAGCTGGCGGGCGATGCCCTCCAACACCTTCGCCTTGGTCGGCGGATCGAAATAGATCAGCACGTTGCGGCAGAACACCACGTCGAACCGGCCGAGCGGGGCGGGATTGTCGAGCAGGTTCCACTCGCGGAAGCTGACCGCGGCGCGCAGCGGTTCGGCGATGCGCCAATTCGCTTCTTCCTTGCGGAAATGCTTGACCAGCATCTGCACCGGCAGGCCGCGCTGGACCTCGAACTGAGTGTAGAGCCCCTCGCGGGCGCGGGCGAGCGGTTCGCGGGCGAGGTCGGTGCCCAGGATCTCGATCCGCCGGTCCGACATGGCCGGGCGCAGCTCGGCGGCGATCATTGCCAGCGAATAGGCTTCCTGGCCGGTGGAGGCGGCGGCCGACCAGATCCGCAGCGGTATCCCGGGCGGGCGGGCCGCGTGCAGGCGCGGCAGGGCGGTGGCGCGCACATGGACGAACGGCTTCGAGTCGCGGAAGAACAGGCTCTCGTTGGTGGTCATCGCCTCGACCACCTCGCGCACCAGCGGCTCGGCGCCGGGGCCGCGCAGCCTTGCGGCGAGGGCGGCGAGATCGGGCAGCTTCTCCCGCTTGGCGATGGGACCGAGGCGGGTCTCCAGCAGATAGGTCTTGTCGGGGCCGATGGTCAGGCCGGAGCGGTCGCGCAGCAGCGCGGCGAGGCTGTCGAAGGCGGCGGCGGGCAGGCTCATGGGCGGCCGCCCCGGAGCAGGGCGCGCAGCCTGCCCGCGAGTTCGCCGAGCGGCAGCACGGCATGGCAGAGCCCGGCCTGGGCGATCGCGCCCGGCATCCCCCAGACCACCGAGCTTGCCTCATCCTGGGCGATGGCGGTGCCGCCGGCGGCCACCACCGCGCGCGTGCCCTCGAGACCGTCATGGCCCATGCCGGTCAGCATCGCCACCAGCACCCGTCCGTCGGCGGCGGCGGCGGCCGAGCGCAGCATCGGGTCCACCGCCGGGCGGCAGTAGTTGACCGGCGGCGCGTCGGAGAGGCGCGCCTGAAAGCCGCCGGCGGTGGTCTCGATCAGCAGGTGCCGGTCGCCGGGCGCCAGATAGGCGCGGCCCGGCAGCAAGCGCTCGCGGTCCCTTGCCTCGGTGCAGGGCAGGGCGCCGAGGGCGGTGATATGCGTGGCCAGCATGGCGGTGAAGGCGGGCGGCATGTGCTGGGTGACGATGACGGGCACGGCGATATCGGCGCCGAGATCTGCGATCAGCCGCAGCAGCGCCTGCGGCCCGCCGGTGGAACTGCCGATCGCCAGCAGCGCCGGCGCGCGCGCCCCGGCGGCGCGGGTCACGGCCGGTGCCGGGCGGCTGGCCGCGCGCGGCGGCACCCCGCGCCGGAGCCGCGCCAGCCCCTTCACCTTGGCCAGCAATTCCTGGCGGAAGCCGTCGTCGTTCAGCCCAGTGACGGCGGACGGCTTCGGGATGTAATCGGCCGCCCCCAGCCGCAGCGCGCGCAGCGCGATATCGGCGCCGCGGGTGGTCAGGGTGGAGGCCATCACGATCCGGACCCGCGGATCGACCTTCAGCAACTCGGGCAGGGCGGCGATGCCGTCCATCTCCGGCATCTCGATATCCAGCACCACCACGTCGGCTGGGATGCGGGTCAGGGTCGCCACCCCCTCGCGCCCGTTGCCGGCGCGGGCGACCACGGTGATCGCGGGGTCGGCGTCCAGGATGCGGGCAATGGCGCTGCGGATCACCGCCGAATCGTCGCAGATCATCACCCGCGCTGGGGGCGGCGCAGCGGCGGGGAGGGGGGGCGCAACGGGGGCGGCGTTCACGCCAGACCGGCCTCGGCGAACTTGCCGAGCAGGATGTCGGCGTCGAACGGCTTCATGATGTATTCCTGGGCGCCGGCCTCCAACGCCTCGGTGATGAAGCGCATTTCTGTTTCGGTGGTGCAGAACAGCACCACCGGCCGGTCGGGGCCGAACTCGGCGCGCAGCGCGCGGAGGAACTCGATCCCGTTCATCACCGGCATGTTCCAGTCCAGCAGCACCCCGTCGGGCAGCGCGGCGCGGCAGGATTCCAGGGCCTTGGCGCCGTCCTCGGCCTCGCTCACCCGGTAGTCGGCGGCCTCCAGGATGCGCCTTGCCAGTTTGCGGACGGTGCGGCTGTCATCGACGACCAGGCAGCTATGCGACATCGGATCAGGCCGCCACCGCGATATCCAGCAGATGCGCGACGTCCAGCACCACCAGCAGCCGCCCCTCCAGGCGGAACACGCCGCGGCTGTGCTCGGCCCAGACCGCGGGCAGGGTGGGCGGGGAGGGTTCGAAGGCGGAGGCCGGCAGGCTCATGACCTCGGCCACCTGGTCCACCAGCAGCGCGTAGAGCTCGCCGCCCTGTTCGGTGACCACCGACATCCGCCGCGTTCCCGGGTCGGCCGGCGGCAGGTCGAGCCGCCGGCGCAGGTCGATCGCGGTGACGATCCGCCCGCGCAGGTTGAGGCTGCCCGCGACTTCCCCCGGGGCCAGCGGGATGCGCGCGATCGCCTGGTCGGCGAGCACGTCGCGCACCCCCAGCACCGGGATGCCGCAGAGCTGGCCGGCCACGGTCAGGGTGACATATTGCTGTTCTGTATCGGTCATCGGCTCGGCCGTGCTCATGCCGCCAGCTCCCGCCGCGCGGCAGCGGTGCCGTCGGGTCCCGAGAGCACCCGGCGCAGCGCATCCAGCAGCGCGTCGCGGTCGAATTTCGCCACATGCTCGTTGAAGCCGGCCTCCATGGCGCGGGCGCGGTCGGCTTCGGTGGCGCGGCCGGACAGCGCCACCAGCGGCAGCGCCGCCCAGCTGCCGCCGGCGCGCAGCGCGCGGGCGAGCTCGAAGCCGTTCATCTCCGGCATTTCGATATCGGAGACGATGGCGGCGAAGCCGGCGCCGGCATCACGCAGCGCCAGCGCCTCGGCGGCCGAGGCGGCGGCGGTCACCTCGAACCCG
>JAKBCO010000297.1 GCA_021807785.1 Pseudomonadota bacterium | reverse complement strand
CACCCAGGCGATCCGCATCGCCGACCGGGGCTATGTGATCGTCCACGGGCGGATCGCCTTCGAGGGCGCCTCGACCGAGGCGCTGAACAACAACGAGCTGATCCGGAAGTTCTACCTCGGGATGTGACGCTCCGGCTCAGCCGGGGCCGGCGAGCTCCGCCTCCGGCGCCTTCGCCACCACCACCATTGCCGGGCGCAGCAGTCGCCCATGCAGCATCCACGCCGGGGTCCAGGCCTGCAGCACGGTGCCGGGCGGGTGCGCCAGACTCTCCTGCTCGGCCATCGCCTGGTGGAAATTGGGGTCGAACGCCTGGCCGGTCGGGTCCTCCCGCTTCACCCCGTTGCGTTCCAGGGTGGCGAGGAAGGCGCGCTCCACCCCCTCGATCCCCTCGCGCAGCTTCGCCACCAAGGGCGGCGTGTCGGGGCCGGCGGCCGGCAGGGCGTCGAGGCCGCGGCGCAGATTGTCCGCCGCCTCGGTCACGTCGGCGGCGAATTTCTGCACCGCGTACTGGCGCGCCTCCTCCACGTCGCGCCGGGCGCGGGCGCGGGTGTTGGCCATCTCGGCCTCGGCGCGCATCCAGCGGTCCTTGAAATCGGTCGCCTCGGCTTCCAGGGCGGCGATGCGGGCGGCGGCGGCCTCCATGACCGCCTCCGGCGTGTCGGGCGCCGGCGCGGCGGCCGGGTCCGGAATGTCGTTCGGTTCGTTCATCATGGCCCCGAGTTAGGGCGGCGCGGGCGGCACGACAAGCGGGAGAATCATCGACGTGTCACATGACCGCCCGGCGCCGCCGGGCTACAGGCGCGGCATGACCCTGACCCGCCGCCGGCTGCTCGCCGCCACCTTCGCGCCCGCCACCTTCGCGCCCGCCACCTTTGCCCCCGCCGCCTTTGCCCCGTTGCCCGCCGCCGCCGCCCCGCCCCCCGCCGGGTTCTTCCTGATCGGCGACTGGGGCCGCGACGGCACCCACCACCAGCGCGCCGTCGCCGCCGCCATGGCCACCGCCGCCACCGCGCGCGACCCGCGCTGGATCGTCTCCGCCGGCGACAATTTCTACGAGGACGGCGTGACCGGCGTCACCGACCCGCAATGGCGCCGCAGCTTCGAGGCGGTCTATCACCAGCCCTCCCTGCAGCGCCCCTGGCCGATCGTGCTCGGCAATCACGACTATCGCGGCAATGTCGAAGCGCAGATCGCCTATTCCGCCCGCTCCGCCCGCTGGCAGCTGCCGGCGCGGCACTATCTGCGGCACCTGCCGCTGGGGGACGGCACCGCGGCGGCGATGTTCTTCCTCGACACCTCCCCGTTCATCCGCAAATACCTGGGTACCACCACCCGCATCGCCGGCCAGGACCCGGCCGCGCAGCTGGCCTGGCTGCGCCAGAGCCTGGCCGCCAGCAGCGCGCGCTGGAAGATCGTGATCGGCCACCATCCGGTCTTCACCGCCCGCGGCGGCCCCGGTCACGACCAGCCGGACCTGATCGCCGCCCTGGCGCCGGTGCTGCGCGCCGGCGGCGTGCGCGCCTATCTCAACGGCCACGACCACACCATGCAGTTCACCGCCCGCGACGGCACCGCCTTCGTCACCTGCGGCGCCGGCTCGAAGATCAGCCCGATCGGGCCCGCCCGCCGCCCCGGCTTCGTCGCCTCCGCCCACGGCTTCCTGGCCGCCCGTTTCCAGCCCGGCGGGCTGCGGCTCGCCTTCATCGACAGCACCGGCCGCGAGCGCTTCGCCCACCTGCTGGCGGGAGGTTGACCCGCCGCCCCGGCCCAAGCACAAGGCCCCGCCACCATCCGGGCCAGCCCATGCGTCAAGCCGCTTTCGAGGACCTTGCCCTCGGCCAGACCGCCAGCCTCGGCAAGACCGTCACCGAGGCCGACATCCTGCTGTTCGCCGCCGTCTCCACCGACATGAACCCGGTGCATATCAACGCCGAGGCGGCCAAGGCGTCGATCTTCGGCGAGCGGATCGCGCACGGGATGCTGTCGGCCGGCCTCATCAGCGCGGTGCTGGGCACCCAGTTGCCCGGCGCCGGCACCATCTATCTCGGCCAGAGCCTGCGCTTCCGCGCCCCGGTGAAGATCGGCGACACCGTCACCGCCAGCGTCGAGGTCACCGCGCTGGACCCGGCGAAGAAGCGGGCCACGCTGAAGACCACCTGCACCGTCGCCGGCAAGCCGGTGATCGAGGGCGAGGCGCAGGTGCAGGTGCCGGCGCGCGGCTGATGCGCATCCTGTCCGACTGGCGGGACCTGCCGCGGGAGGCGCGCGGCGCCAGCGTGGCACTGGGCAATTTCGACGGCGTGCATCGCGGCCACGCCGCCGTGATCGCCGCCGCCCGCGCCGCGCGGCCCGACGCGCCACTGGCGGTGCTGACGTTCGAGCCGCATCCGCGCGAGATCTTCCGCCCCGACGACCCGCCGTTCCGCCTGACCCTGTCGGCCGAGCGGGCCGACGCGCTGGCCGCCCTCGGCGTGGATCTCCTCTACGAGCTGCCGTTCTCCGACGCCTTCAGCCAGATGAGCGCGGAGGCCTTCGTCGCCGCGGTGCTGCACCAGGGCATCGGCGCCCGCCACCTGGCGGCGGGGCGGGATTTCGCCTTCGGCCATCGCAAGGGCGGCGATGCCGCCTTCCTGTCCGCCCATGCCGCCGCGCTGGGGATCGGCGTCACCCTGGTGCCGCCGGTGACGGACGCCGAGGGGCCGCTGTCGTCCTCGCGCATCCGCCGGGCGCTGACGGAGGGCTACCCCGAGCGCGCGGCCGACGAGCTGGGCCGGCCCTGGGCGATCCGGGGCGTGGTGGCGCATGGCGACGCGCGCGGGCGGACGATCGGCTTTCCGACCGCGAACATCGCGCTGGGGCGGCATCTGGAGCCGGCGCGCGGGGTCTATGCGGTGAGCGTGCGGCTGGCCGACGGGCGGGTGCGCGGGGGGGCGGCCAATATCGGCCGGCGTCCGACCGTGAATGCCGGGCCGGAAAGCCGGCTGGAGGCGCATCTGTTCGATTTCGACGGCGATCTCTACGGCCAGGAGCTGACGGTGGGGCTGATCTCCTACCTGCGGGCGGAGATCCGGTTTCCGGGGCTGGAGGCGCTGCGGGCGCAGATCGCGGCGGATGCGGCGCAGGCGCGGGCGGTGCTGGGCGGCTGACCGGGAAGGGTCCGCCATAAGAGCGGCGGCGTGCCGGAATGGCGCGCGAGACTTGATCGGGGGAAGCGGGCTGAGTATCTCCGGCGTAGAAACACGGGACTTTCGATGCTCGGCTCGGTTCGCAAATGGGGTAACAGCGCGGCGGTGCGGATTCCGGCGGCGGCAATGCACGCGGCGCGGCTGAGCCTGGATCAGCCGGCGGACATTCGTGCCGAGGGCGGGGCGATCGTGATCGAGCCGGTGCGGCCGGTGGCCGGCCGGCTGGATGCGTTGCTGGAGTCC
>JAKBCO010000296.1 GCA_021807785.1 Pseudomonadota bacterium | reverse complement strand
CACCGTAGCCCTCCCCCACCACGCCCCCTATATCGGCGCGGTCATGTCCGAACCCCCCGCCTTCCTCGACCCCGCCCGCCCGCCGGTGCCGGACCTCGTCATCCCGCGCGCCCTGCTGCCCTTCCACCTGCCGGGCCGCCCGGTGCGCGGCCGGCTGGTCCGCCTCGGCCCGCTCGCCGACGCCCTGCTCACCCGCCGCCCCACGCCCGACCCGGTCCGCCGCCTCACCGGCGAAGCGCTGGCGCTCGCCGCCGCGCTCGCCGGCGCGCTCAAGTTCCAGGGCTCGTTCTCCCTCCAGGCCAAGGGGGACGGCCCGGTCGGGCTGCTGATCGCCGACTGCACCGAAACCGGCGCCCTGCGCGGCTATGCCAGCACCGACCCCGACCGCCTCGCCTCCCTGCTGGACCGCACGCCGGAGCCTTCCGCCGCCGCCCTGCTCGGCCAGGGCTACCTCGCCTTCACCGTCGATCAGGGGCCGGAGCGGGAGCGTCACCAGGGCATCGTCGCCATCGAGGGCGACCGCCTCGCCACCATGGCCGGGCATTATTTCACCAGCTCGGAACAATACCCGTGCCAGCTCCACCTGGCCGCCGACCGCACCGCGGGGGGCTGGCGGGCCGGCGCGCTGGTGCTGGAACGCATCGCCGGGGCCGAAGGCGCCGACCCCGCCCTGTCCGAAGCCGCGCGGGCCGAGGCCTGGCGCGCCGCCACCACGCTCGCCGCCACCCTGACCGATGCCGAGCTGCTCGACGACCGGCTGGCGGGGGAAACCCTGCTCTGGCGCCTGTTCGGCACCGAGGGGGTCGCCGCCGACCGCGCCCGCGCGCTGTCCTTCGGCTGCCGCTGCTCGCGCGCGCGGCTGGCCGGCATCCTGGAAGGCTTCGATGCCGACGACCTCGACCACATGACGGTCGATGGCAGCATCGTGATGACCTGCGAGTTCTGCAACCACGATTTCCGCTTCGACCGCGCCGCCACCCGCCCGCGCACGCGCCACTGATCCCTTGGCATTGACCCCTCGGGCGGGGCTGGCCATGGTGCGCGCGGCTTCGCAAACGGGACCCGGGCGCATGAGATTCCTGATCGACCGCCGCGCGGCGCTGCTGCTGCCGCTGGCGCTGGCCGGCTGTGGCGGCGCTGCCGTGCCGGTTGCCTATCCCCGGCTGGACTACAGCTACCTGCCGCAGCTGCACCTGAACGTGGCGCGGGTGGCGATCGAGCAGCATTTCATCCCCTCCGACACCCCGCCTTCGGTCAGTCAGTACGACCCGGTCTCCCCCACCGCGGCCCTGCGGCGCATGGGGGAGGAGCGCCTGGGCGCCTTCGGCTCGGCCGGCAAGGCGGTGTTCGTGGTCACCGACGCGGCGCTGACCCGCGAGCGGGACCGCATCACCGGCACCTTCTCGGTGCGGCTCGAGATCTACACCTCGGCCGGCACCCGCGTCGGCTTCGCCGAGGCTTCGGTCTCCCGCGAGCAGGCGATCGCGCATCATGACCTGCAAGCCTCGCTCTACGCCCTGACCAAGCGGATCATGGACCGGATGAACGTGGAGTTCGAATACCAGGTGCGCCGCGCGCTGGGCGCCTGGCTGCTGCCGGCCGGCCTCCGCGCGGCCCCGGTGCGGGCGGCGCCCATCACCACCACCCCGGCGGCCCCGGTCGCCGGCGCGCCGGTGCGGCTGGTGCCGGTGGCCCCGCCGACCCTGCCGCCCGGCGCCCGCTGACCGGCTTGACCGCCCGCGCCGCCGCCGCCACCTATCCGGCCATGACCCGCATCGAGATCGACCACCGCCATCCCGAGAAGGCGCATCGCCCCGACCAGCCGGTCGCCCGCAAGCCGGCCTGGATCCGGGTCAAAGCCCCGACACACCCGGTCTATCACGCCACCCGCGCCCTGCTGCGCGAACACAAGCTCGCCACCGTCTGCGAGGAAGCCGCCTGCCCGAATGTGGGGGAGTGCTGGTCGCGCCGCCACGCCACCATGATGATCCTGGGCGAGGTCTGCACCCGCGCCTGCGCCTTCTGCAACGTCGCCACCGGCCTGCCCGGCCCGGTCGATGCCGGGGAACCCGCCCGCGTCGCCGCCGCGGTGGCGAAGCTGGGGCTCGCGCATGTCGTCATCACCTCGGTCGATCGCGACGATCTGGCGGATGGCGGGGCGGCGCATTTCGCGGCCGTGATCGGCGCCATCCGCGCCGCCGCCCCGGGCACCACGGTCGAAGTGCTGACCCCGGATTTCCTGCGCAAGCCGGGCGCGGCCGAGCGCGTGGCCGCCGCCGCGCCCGACGTCTTCAACCACAATCTGGAGACCGTGCCGCGGCTCTACCCATCCATCCGCCCCGGCGCGCGCTATTACCAGTCGCTGCGCCTGCTGGACCGGATGAAGCAGCTTGCGCCGGGCGTGTTCACCAAATCCGGCCTGATGGTGGGCCTGGGCGAGACCCGCGCCGAGATCCTGCAAGTGATGGACGACCTGCGGGTGGCCGAGGTCGATTTCCTGACCATCGGCCAGTATCTGCAACCCACCGTGAAGCACGCCGCGGTGGACCGCTTCCTGCCGCCGGAGGAATTCGCCGAGCTCGCCGCCCTGGCGCGCGCCCGCGGCTTCCGCATGGTTGCCGCCTCCCCGCTCACCCGCAGCTCCTATCACGCCGACGCCGATTTCGCCGCCTTGCGCGCCGCCGCCTGATGCCGACCCACGCCGAACGCCAGGTCCTGCCCTACAGCCCGGACCAGATGTTCGACCTGGTGGCCGACGTGGCCCGCTATCCGGAGTTCCTGCCCTGGTGCGTCGGCGCACGCATCCGCTCGCGCGAACCCGGCCTGATCGTCGCCGACCTGACCATCGGCTTCGGCCCGTTCCGCGAGAGCTTCACCAGCCGGGTCACGCTCGACCGGCCGCGCGCGGTCGATGTCAGCTACCAGAACGGTCCGTTCCGCTACCTGCGCAACCACTGGGGCTTCGCCCCGGTACCGGGCGGGACGGAGGTGGATTTCTTCGTCGATTTCGAGTTCCGCTCCCGCCTCCTGCAAGCGGCCATCGGTCCCGTGTTCACCGAGGCGGTGCGCCGGATGGTGGCCGCGTTCCGCCGCCGCGCCGCCCAGCTCTACCGCGTCAAGGCCACCGTACCCGCCCCCGTTGCCGCTTCCGAAGGCTGACATGATCCACAACACCCCGTCTCGCCCCGATCCGTCGCTGCCGCCGATCCGGGCCAATTTCTACTCCGACACCCAGACCCGCCCGACCGCGGCGATGAAGGCGGCGATGATGGCGGCGGAGACCGGCGACGAGCAGCACGGCGACGATCCCACCATCCACGCCCTGAACGACCGCATGGCCGCCCTCCTGGGCAAGGAGGCGGCGCTGTTCCTGCCCTCCGGCACCATGTGCAACGAGATCGCCATCCTGGTGCATTGCCGCCGCGGCGACGAGGTG
>JAKBCO010000065.1 GCA_021807785.1 Pseudomonadota bacterium | reverse complement strand
CACCGGCACCCTGCTGGTCGGCCCCGATATCGCCGCCGCCGCCGCGGTGGCGCATGCGCTCGATGTGCCGATGCTGGGGCTCAACTGCGCCACCGGGCCGCAGGAGATGGCCGAGCATCTGCGCTGGGTCTCCGCCAACTGGCCAGGGCTGATCTCGGTGCAGCCCAATGCCGGGTTGCCGGAATTGGTCGATGGCCGCACCCATTATCCGCTGGGGGCGGCCGAGCTCGCCTCCTGGCTGGAACGCTTCGTCGCCGAGGACGGGGTGAACCTGATCGGCGGCTGCTGCGGGACCGATGTCGCGCATATCGCGGCCCTGGATGCGATGCTGCGCCGGCGCGGTGCGCCGCGTCCCGCCCCGGTCGTGCGCAGGCCGGTCTGGGTGCCGTCGGTGGCCTCGCTCTATCAGGCGGTGCCGTTGCGTCAGGAGAACGCCTTCTTCGCCATCGGCGAGCGGTGCAACGCCAATGGCTCGAAGAAATGGCGCGGCCTGCAGGAGGCGCATGACTGGGACGGCTGCGTCGCCATGGGCCGCGAGCAGCTGGGCGAGGGCTCGCACGCGCTCGACCTCTGCACCGCCTTCGTCGGGCGCGACGAGCTCGGCGAGATGTCGGAAGTGATGCGTCGGTTCACCGCCTCGGTGAACGCGCCGCTGGTGATCGACAGCACGGAAACCCCGGTGATCGAGGCGGCGCTGAAGCTGCATGGCGGCAAGCCGATCATCAATTCGATCAATTTCGAGGATGGCGAGGGGCACGCCACCGACCGCTTGGTGCTGGCGCGCCGCTTCGGGGCGGCGGTGATCGCGCTCACCATCGACGAGACCGGGATGGCCAAGACCGCCGAGGCCAAGCTGGCGGTGGCACGACGGCTGGTGGAATTCGCCTGCGACCGGCACGGGCTGCCACAATCGGACCTGCTGATCGACCCGCTCACCTTCACCATCGCCACCGGCAACGAGGACGACCGCAAGCTGGGCCAATGGACCCTGGAAGGCATCGCCGAGATCCGCGCCGCCTTCCCGGAGGTGCAGATCATCCTGGGGCTCTCCAACATCAGCTTCGGGCTGAACCCGGCCGCGCGCGCGGTTTTGAACTCGGTCTTCCTCGATCACGCGGTGCGAGCCGGCATGACCGGGGCGATCGTGCATGTGAGCAAGATCCGCCCGCTGCACCAGATCCCGCCCGAGGAGGTGCAGGTGGCCGAAGATCTGATCTTCGACCGCCGCCGCGAGGGCTACGACCCGCTGCAACGGCTGCTGGAGATTTTCGCCGACCGCAAGACCGCCGACACCACCAAGAAGCAGCGCGCGGAGACGGTGGAGGGCCGGCTGAAGGATCGCATCATCGACGGCGATCGCAAGGGGCTGACCGACGAGCTGGACCTCGCGCTGCAAACCTTGCCGCCGCTGTCCATCATCAACGACGTGCTGCTGGATGGCATGAAGGTGGTGGGCGAGCTGTTCGGCGCCGGCAAGATGCAGCTGCCCTTCGTGCTGCAATCGGCCGAGACCATGAAGGCGGCGGTCGCCCATCTGGAGCCGCACATGGAGCGGGTGGAGGGCCAGGAGAAAGGCACCATCGTGCTCGCCACGGTGAAGGGCGACGTCCACGACATCGGCAAGAACCTGGTCGATATCATCCTGACCAACAACGGCTACCGGGTGGTCAACCTGGGCATCAAGGTGCCGCTGCCCGACATGCTGTCGGCGGCGCGCGAACACCGGGCCCATGCCATCGGCATGTCCGGCCTGCTGGTGAAATCCACCGTGGTGATGCGCGAGAATCTCGAGGAAATGTCGCGCCAGGGGGTCGAGATTCCGGTCCTGCTCGGCGGGGCGGCGCTGACCCGCGGCTATGTGGAGGACGACTGCGTCCGTGCCTATGGCTGCGGGCGCGTGGCCTATGCGCGCGATGCGTTCGACGGGCTGCACCTGATGGACAAGGTCACCGGCAACGGGTTCGACGACTACCTGGCGGCGGTGGCGGCGAAGCGGTCCGGCAAGGCGCGCAACACCGCGCGCAGCCTGGGCCAGGCCGACGCGCGCGCATTCCGGCCGGTGGATGTCGCGGCGGTGGCGGCGCGGCGCCGGCGGATCACCGCCGATGCGCCGGTGCCGGAGCCGCCGTTCTGGGGGCCACGCCAGATCGGCGCGCCGATGCGGGCATTGGTGCCGTTCATCAACGAACGCTCGCTCTATCAATTCCAGTGGGGGTTCCGCAAACAAGGGCGTTCGCTCGAGGATTTCCTCGGCTGGGCCCGCCAGGAACTGCGCCCGGTGCTGCGACGGATGCTGGAGCTGGCCGAGGCGGAGCAGGTGCTGGCCCCGCAGGCGGTCTATGGCTACTGGAAGGCCGCGGGCCAGGGCAACGACCTGATCCTGTTCGACAGCGACGGCACCACCGAGGTCGCCCGCTTCGCGCTGCCGCGCCAGCCGCGCGAGGACGGCGAGTGCATCGCCGATTTCGTCCGCGACATCGACGCGGCCGAACGCGACGTGGTCGGCTTGCAGGTGGTCACCATGGGCGCCCGCGCCTCCGAGGTGACCCGCGCCTGGTTCGAGGACAACCGCTACCAGGATTATCTCTATCTGCACGGATTATCGGTGGAGATGGCCGAGGCGATGGCCGAATACGTCCACAAGCGCATCCGCGCCGAACTCGGCTTCGCCGCCGAGGACGACCGGGAGATGGAGAAGATGCTGGCCCAGGGCTATCGCGGATCGCGCTATTCGTTCGGCTACCCGGCCTGCCCGAGGCTCGAGGACCAGGAGCCGATCCTGCGCCTGCTGGACGCCGGGCGGATCGGCGTCGGCCTGACCGACGAGTTCCAGCTGGATCCGGAACAATCCACCTCGGCGGTGGTGATTCTGAACCCGCGCGCGAAATATTTCTCGGTGTAGCGGCGGCTACACGCGCCGCACCACGTAGATCTCGCCCAGCGCCGCGGTGATCGCCTCGGCATGGGCCGGGTCGCGCGCTTCCACCATCACCTCGAGCTCGGCGGCCTGCACCGAGGCGGCGGCGAACAGGCGCTGATGCGAGACCTCGATGATGTTGCCGCCCGACCCGCCGATGCGGCCGGCGATATCCGCCAGCACCCCGGGCCGATCGGGGATCTGCATATGCAGCCGCAGCAGCCGCCCGTCGCGCAGCAGGCAGCGCAGCAGCACGTTGGACAGGATGCGGGCGTCGATGTTCCCCCCGCAGACCGGCAGGCCGACGCGGTGCCCGGCGAAGCGATCCGGAAACGCGAGCAGGGCCGCCAGCGCGGCGGCCCCGGCGCCCTCGGCCACCTGCTTGGCGCCTTCGGCCAGCAGCCCGATCGCCTGCTCGATCGCCCGCTCCGGCACCACCAGGACTTCGATCCCGAGGGCGCGCAAGACCGCGAGCGGCGCCTCGCCCACATCGCGCACCGCGATGCCCTCGGCGATGGTCGGGCCGCCGACCGCGACCGGCTCGCCCGCCAGGCGTTGCGCCATGGCGGCGTAACCTTCCACCTCCACGCCGAACACCGCGATGTCCGGGCGCAACCCGCGGGCGGCGATCGCGCAGCCGGCCAGCAGGCCGCCGCCGCCCACCGGAATGACCAGCGTGTCCAGCCCCGGCGCATCGTCGAGCAGTTCCAGCGCCAGCGTGCCCTGTCCCGCCATCACCGCCGGGTCGTCATAGGGGTGGATGAAGACCAGCCCGCGTCGGGCGGCGAGGGCGTGCGCGTGGGCCGCCGCCTCGGCCAGGGTGGTGCCGTGCAGCACCACCTCCGCGCCCCAGGCGGCGGTGCGGGTCACCTTGGTGGCGGGGGTGAAGCTCGGCATGACGATGGTGGCCGCGACCCCCAGCAGCTGGGCATGGCGCGCCACCGCCTGGGCGTGGTTGCCGGCCGACATCGCGATCACGCCGCTTGCGCGCTCCGCCGCCGACAGCAGCGCCAGCCGGTTGGCGGCACCGCGTTCCTTGAACGCGCCGGTGACCTGGAGATTGTCGAGCTTCAGGATCACCTCCGCGCCGGTGGCGCGGGAGATGGCGTCGCAGGCAAGCGTGGGCGTGCGCCGAACCGCGCCGGCGATGCGCCCCGCCGCCGCCTGGACATCGGCCAGCGTGATCATCCGCGGGCGCTCAGACGAAGCGGATCTCGAGGATCTCGTAGGACCGGTCACCCCCGGGCGCGGGCACCGAAACCGAATCCCCAACCCGCTTGCCGATCAACGCCTTGGCCAGCGGCGAGGTCACCGACAGCCGCCCCGACTTGATGTCGGCCTCGTGCAGGCCGACGATCTGGTAGTTGGATTCCTTGTCGCTCTCCTCGTCCACCAGCCGGACGGTGGCGCCGAACTTGACGTGCTCGCCGGACAGGGCGGCCGGGTCGATCACTTCGGCGGCGCCGATGATCTCCTCGAGTTCGGCGATGCGGCCCTCGATGAAGGACTGGCGTTCGCGCGCGGCGTGGTATTCGGCGTTCTCCGAAAGATCGCCATGCGCGCGTGCCTCCGCGATCTGGCGGATGATCGCGGGACGTTCCACGCTGCGCAGCTGGCGGAACTCGTCTTCCAGGCGCGCGAGGCCGGGGGCGGTCATCGGGAACTTCTGCACAGCGGAAATCCTTGGCGCGACGTGAGCAGGGTACGACAACGCCTCCCCCGGCCGGGCGCAAAGCCCGGCGGGCGGGGAGGGTCAGAATGATCCGCGAAAATAGGATTGCACGGGCGCCACTTCAAGCGCCCCCGCGCGCAGGCTGGCGATGGCGTGAACCGCGGCCCGGGCGCCGGCCATGGTGGTGTAGTGCGGCACGCCATGGGTCAGCGCCGAGCGGCGGATGGCGTAGCTGTCGGCGATGGATTGCGCGCCGGAGGCGGTGTTGATGACCAGCTGCACCTCGCCCGACAGGATGGCATCGACGCAATGCGGGCGGCCTTCCAGCACCTTGTTCACTTCGCGTGCCGGCAAGCCGGCGGCGGCGATGGTGGCGGCGGTGCCGCGGGTGGCGAGGATGGAAAAGCCCATCTCCACCAGCCGTCGCGCCAGCGCCGGCACGCTACGCTTGTCGCCATCCTTGACCGACAGGAACACGGTGCCGGACGCCGGCAGGATCACCCCGGCGCCGAGCTGTGACTTGGCGAAGGCGCGCTCGAAGCTGGAATCGAGCCCCATCACCTCGCCGGTGGATTTCATCTCCGGCCCCAGGATGGTGTCCACATCGGGGAAGCGGGCGAACGGAAACACCGCTTCCTTCACCGCCACATGCGGGGCGATCGACTGGTCATCGAGCCGGAACTCGGAGAGGCGCGCCCCGGCCATCACCCGGGCGCCGATCTTGGCCACCGGTACGCCGGTCGCTTTCGCCACGAATGGGACGGTGCGGGAAGCGCGCGGGTTCACCTCCAGCACGAAGATCACCCCATCCTGGATCGCGTATTGCACGTTCATCAGCCCGACCACGCCGAGCGCGCGCGCCATCGCCTCGGTCTCGGCCTTGAGCTCGGTGACGGTGGCGGGGGACAGCGTGTAGGGGGGCAGGGCGCAGGCGGAGTCGCCGGAATGGATGCCGGCTTCCTCGATATGTTCCATCACCCCGGCGACATAGACCGCCTCGCCGTCACAGATGCAGTCCACGTCCACCTCGATCGCGTCGTTGAGGTAGCGGTCGATCAGCACCGGATTGTCGGGGGAGACGCGCACCGCCTCGCGCATGTAGCGCGCGAGACCGGAGCGATCGTGGACGATCTCCATCGCCCGTCCGCCAAGCACGTAGCTGGGCCGGATCACCACCGGGTAGCCGATGCGCTCGGCGATCGCTTCCGCCTCGGGGGCCGACCTGGCGGTGCCGTTTTCCGGCTGGCGCAATCCCAGGCGGTGCAGCAATTGCTGGAAGCGCTCGCGGTCCTCGGCGACGTCGATCGCATCCGCGCTGGTCCCCAGGATGGGGATGCCGGCGCGGGCCAGCGCCTGCGACAGCTTGAGCGGCGTCTGCCCCCCGTATTGCACGATGCAGCCGAGCACGGTGCCGCGGGTCTGTTCGCGCCGGATCAGGCCGATCACGTCCTCGGCGGTGAGGGGTTCGAAATAGAGCCGGTCGGAAGTGTCGTAATCGGTGGAGACGGTTTCCGGGTTGCAGTTGACCATGATGGTCTCGAACCCGGCCTCCCGCAGCGCATAGGCGGCGTGGACGCAGCAATAGTCGAACTCGATCCCCTGGCCGATGCGGTTGGGCCCGCCGCCGAGGATGATGACCTTGCGGGACGCCGAGGGATCGGCCTCGCAGACCGGGGTGCCGAAGCCGCCTTCGTAAGTGGAATACATGTAGGGGGTGGCAGAGGCGAATTCGGCGGCACAGGTGTCGATGCGCTTGAAGACCGGTCCCACCCCGAGGCGGGCCCGCAGCGCCGCGACCTCCGCTTCCGGGCGGCCCGCGAGTGTCGCCAGGCGATGGTCGGAGAAGCCGAGCGCTTTCAGCCGGCGCAGCGCCCCCGCCTCGCCGGGCAGGCCATCGGCCGCGACCGCGCGTTCGGCGGCGACGATGCGGGCGAGTTCGCGCAGGAACCAGGGATCGAATTTGCTGGCGGCATGGATGTCCTCCACCGACAACCCGGCGCGCAGCGCCTGCGCGGCCATCAGCAGGCGGTCGGGACGCGGGGTGGACAGCGCGGCGCGGAACGCATCCGCCCCGCCGTCCCCGGGCGGTTCCACCGGATCGAGGCCGGAGAGCCCGGTTTCCATGCTGCGCATACCCTTCTGCAGCGCCTCGGCGAAGCTGCGCCCGATCGCCATCGCCTCGCCCACCGATTTCATCGAGGTGGTGAGCAGGGCCGGCGTGCCGGGGAATTTCTCGAAGGTGAAGCGCGGGATCTTCACCACCACATAGTCGATGGTGGGCTCGAAGCTGGCCGGCGTGACCTGGGTGATGTCATTGGCGAGCTCGTCAAGCGTGTAGCCGACCGCCAACTTGGCCGCGATCTTGGCGATGGGAAACCCGGTGGCCTTGGAGGCGAGCGCGGAGGAGCGCGAGACTCGCGGGTTCATCTCGATCACCAGCATCCGCCCGTCCGCGGGGTTGACCGCGAACTGCACGTTCGACCCGCCGGTATCGACGCCGATCGCGCGCAGGCAGGCGATCGAGGCATCGCGCATCCGCTGGTATTCCTTGTCGGTCAGCGTGAGCGCGGGGGCGACGGTCACCGAATCTCCGGTGTGGATGCCCATCGGATCGACATTCTCGATGGCGCAGACGATGATGCAGTTGTCGGCGCGGTCGCGCACCACCTCCATCTCGAACTCCTTCCATCCCAGCACCGATTCCTCGATCAGGACCTCGGTGGTGGGGGAGGCGTCGAGACCGCCGGTGACGATCTGCTCGAACTCCTCGCGGTTGTAGGCGATGCCACCGCCGGTGCCGCCGAGGGTGAAACTGGGGCGGATAACCGCCGGCAGGCCGATGCTGGCGAGCGCGGCGCGGGCTTCGGCCAGGGTGTGCGCGATCACCGAGCGCGGGGATTCGATGCCGATCGCGGCCATCGCGTCACGGAATTTCAGCCGGTCCTCGGCGCGGTCGATCACCTCGGCCTTTGCCCCGATCAGCTCGACCCCATGGCGGGCCAGCGCGCCGGAGGCGGCCAGCGCCATCGCGGTGTTGAGCGCGGTCTGCCCGCCCATGGTGGGCAGGATGGCGTCGGGCTTTTCCTTGGCGATGATGCGTTCCACCACCTCGGGGGTGATGGGTTCGATATAGGTGGCATCCGCCAGGCCGGGATCGGTCATGATGGTGGCGGGATTGGAATTGACCAGGATGACGCGGTAGCCCTCGGCGCGCAGCGCCTTGCAGGCCTGGGCGCCGGAATAGTCGAACTCGCAGGCCTGGCCGATGACGATCGGGCCGGCGCCGATGATGAGGATGGAGTGGAGGTCGGTGCGACGGGG
The DNA here is from genome assembly GCA_021807785.1 of Pseudomonadota bacterium. Classification (GTDB taxonomy): domain Bacteria; phylum Pseudomonadota; class Alphaproteobacteria; order Acetobacterales; family Acetobacteraceae; genus JAJZVS01. Next base: position 7,090 of record JAKBCO010000065.1, on the reverse strand, counting down.
CATGGGCTGCGATTCCGGTCAGTCAGGGCGGGGCGGCCAGGAGGGCACGACCCGGCGCAGATATTGGTCGAAGAGAGGCACGGTGAACGCGGTGTCGCCATACGCAGGGCTGTAGATCATGCCCTTGCGGATGAGGCCGTCGCGCAGAGGACCGGCGGTCTGCACGCGAATGCCGAGGGTGTCGGCGATATCGCCAGAGCGGTGCGGACTCGGGCCGAGCTCGGCCATGGCCCGAAGATAGTCGCGTTCGCGTGGAGTGAGACGATCATAGCGAACACGAAAGAAACTCTCGTCCAGCCGGGCGACCGCGATTTTGGTGGCGCTATGAACATCCGCGGCCCTGATAACGGGCCCCGCGGCGACATTCCAGGTGTGGTAACCCCATTCCTGGAGGAAGTAGGGGTAACCGCGAGTCAGGGCACGTACCTCGGCCAGCGCGGCATCATCCCATCGGGCCTGTTCGCTCTGCGCCGGGATCTGCAAAGCGGCATCGGAATCGGCCGCTGATAACGCATCGACCATCGGAAAATCGAACAGCCGTTCGGCATACGACTTGGCCTGACCAGTCAGTCCAACCACCTGCGGCAGGCCGGTCGCCGCCAGGAGAAGTGGCAGCCCCGATTGACTGGCCCGGTGCATGGCCATGATCAACGCGCCCAAGTGTCGTTCATTCAGGTATTGCACTTCGTCGATCAGAATCGCGACCGGCACCGCCCGCGCTCGCGCGGCTTCGCCGACGCCACGAAACAGGGCGCCGAGATCGTTGTCCAGATCGCCGCTGTCCGCTGTGCCCGGTTCGGGATCGATATCAAGGGCGATATCGACACCGCCATGACTAAGTGTCACCGTGCGCATGAAACTCGCCAAGATACGCAATCCCTTGCGCGCCGCTTCCGCCATCGCGCCCATGCGGTCCAGCGCCAGGAGCGTCTCACGCAAGGGGGGCACCAGAAGTTCCGGAAGACCACGTTGCTCCTGCGCTTCGATCTTGCAGATCCGGTATCCCGCTTCCAGGGCCAGGTGCTCGACGCGGTTGAGCAACACGGTCTTGCCGACACCGCGCAAGCCGACCGCAATGAAGCTCTTCGCGGTCCGACCGGCTTCCAGACGCTGGATTGCGATGTGAGCTTGCTCGAGCAGCGCCTGGCGCCCCGCCAGTTCCGGGGGCTGGGTGCCGGCGCCGGGCGCATGCGGATTACGGATGGGGTCCATGGGAGATTTATTGAGAGTTTATGAAATAAGACATATAACTAAGTAAGCTCCCTATGCCTCGGCCCTCGCCGCCGCCACCCCCCTTGGCGTCAGCTCCAGATGCCAGTGGCATTGCAGCGCGCCCTCCGGCAGGCGAATCGGCTCGTGGATCAGCCCCAGGCGCAGCGCCTCCGCCACCGCGGCGCGGAATCCGTCCTCGTCCAGCGAGTCCGCCGACAGGGCACGGAACCGGTCGTAGCCGGCCTCGATGTTCGGCTCGTTGATGACATGGCGGAACGCGACCGCCAGAAGGGCATTCACGGGGTCCGTCATGCCCGCCCCTCCATCAGCGCCGTGAACCGCCCGAACAGATAGTGGCTGTCGGAAGGTCCCGGCGAGGCCTCCGGGTGGTATTGCACCGAAAACGCCCGTCGCGCCTCGCAGACGATCCCCTCGTTCGACCCGTCGAACAGCGACACATGGCTGACCCGCACCCCCGCCGGCAGCGACTCCGGGTCCACCGCGAAGCCGTGATTCTGGCTGGTGATCTCCACCCGCCCGGTGGCCAGATCCTTGACCGGCTGGTTCGCCCCCCGGTGCCCGCGCGCCATCTTGAACGTCCGCCCCCCCAGCGCCAGCGCCAGCAACTGATGTCCCAGGCAGATCCCGAACACCGGCACCCCGGCTGCCAGCACCCCCTGGATCGCCGGCACCGCGTACTCTCCGGTCGCCGCCGGGTCTCCCGGCCCGTTCGACAGGAACACCCCGTCCGGACGGTGCCGCAGGATCTCCTCGGCGGAGGTCGCGGCCGGCACCACCGTCACCCGGCACCCCGCCGAGGCCAGGCAGCGCAGGATGTTCCGCTTCGCCCCGTAATCCACTGCCACCACATGGAACCGCGGCGCCGTCTGCCGCCCCACGCCGTCGGGCCAGGCCCAGCACGTCTCGTCCCACCCGTAGCTCTGACGGCAGCTGACCTCGGCGGCGAGGTCCATGCCCTCCAGCCCCGGCCAGGCGGCGGCCCGGGCGACGAGGGCCGGCAGGTCGAACCGCCCGTCAGCCGGAAACGCCAGCACACCGGACGGGGCCCCGCCGTCGCGGATGCGCGTGGTCAGCGCCCGGGTATCCACCCCGGCCACCCCGGCCACGCCGCGCGCGCGCAGCCATGCGTCCAGCCCGCCGGCCGCCCGCCAGTTGGCCGGCTCGGTCACGTCCTGCTTCACCACCAGCCCGCGCGCCGCCACCGTCACGGCCTCCAGGTCCTCGGCATTGGCGCCGACATTGCCGATATGGGGGAAGGTGAAGCTGATGATCTGCCCGGCATAGGACGGGTCGGTCAGGGTTTCCTGATACCCGGTCATGCCGGTGTTGAAGCAGACTTCGCCCACCGGGGCCGGCTCGGCGGTGTGGGCGCCGAAGCCGCGGCCCCAGAACACCGCCCCGTCGGCCAGCACCAGCGCGGCGGTGGCCTCGGGCGGTGCGGCACCCGGCTCGGCCGCCGGGTCCGGCGCCCCGGGCAGATCGGACAGCGCCAGCCCGGTCGCCGCCAGCAGCGCCGGCCAGTGCCGGGCCGGGATGGCGCGCGCCTGCCGCCATTTGCGTACTGCCTCCGCCCCCACTCCGGCCAGGCGGGAGGCCCCCTCCGCCCCGCCGAGGCGGTCTATGATGTCTTCGACCGAGTATGCCATGCTGGCACTCTACCGGAAACTATTTCCCGCTGCAATCCGGCTCTTCGACGTATGGGAAATATCTTCCCACGCATAGGGTGCGGCAATGGCCTATATATAGGGGCCCTCTTCTTCGCCCTTCATCAGGACATCCCCATGCCGCTCCGGGACGATTTCTCAGCCGCCCTCAAGACCGCCATGAAATCGGGCGATGCCGCCCGCACCTCCACCCTGCGGATGATCCTGGCGAAGCTGAAGGATACCGACATCGCCGCCCGCCCCAAGGGGATCACCGCGGTCCCGGATGCCGAAATCCAGGCCATGCTGCGCGGCATGGTCAAATCCCGCCGCGAGTCGGTGGTGCTCTATCTCCAGGGCAACCGCCCCGAACTCGCCGCCAAGGAGGAAGCCGAGATCGCCGTGATCGAAAGCTTCCTTCCCGCCGCCCTGGACCCGGCGGCGGTCGAGGCGGCCGTCGCCGCCGCCATCGCCGCCACCGGCGCCGCCGGCATCAAGGACATGGGCAAGGTCATGGCGGCGCTGCGGGAAGCCCATGGTGCCGCGCTGGACATGGCGCTGGCCGGCCCGCGGGTGAAAGCGGCGCTGGCCGGCTGATGGCGCTACCCCCCGCCTTTCTGGACGAGCTCCGCGCGCGCACCCCGCTGCCGGCCCTGATCGGCCGGCGCACGCGGCTGGAACGCACCGGCCGGCAATGGAAGGCGTGCTGCCCGTTCCACGGCGAGAAAACCGCCAGCTTCTATATCTACGAGGACCACTACCACTGCTTCGGCTGCGGCGCGCATGGCGACGCGATCAGCTTCGTCATGCAATCCGAAGGCGCCGGGTTCATGGAAGCGGTGGAACGGCTGGCGGGCGAAGCCGGGCTCGAAGTGCCAAAACTCTCCCCGGCCGTCGCCGAGGCGGAGCAGCACCGTCACACCCTGTCCGGCGCGCTGGAAGCCGCCGCCGCCGCCTTCCAGCGCCGGCTGCTGCTGCCCGAGGGCGCCGCCGCGCGCGCCTACCTCGCCGACCGCGGCCTGACCGAGGCGACCATCCGCCGCTTCGGCCTCGGCTGGTCCGGCGCCGGCGGCGCGGTGATCGACGAGCTCGCCCGTGCGGGCCTTCCGCCGGCACTGCTGACCGAGGCCGGGCTGCGCCGCCCCGAAACCGACGCGGGTCCGGGAGGGGCGTTCTTCTTCAACCGGGTGATGTTTCCCATCCGCGACCGCCGCGGCGCCGTCATCAGCTTCGGCGGGCGGGTGCTGGGGGACGCCAAACCGAAATATCTCAACGGCCCGGAAACCCCGGTCTTCGCCAAGCGCCGCGGCCTCTACGGCCTCGACCTCGCCCGCGCGGCGTTGCGCGAACGCGCCCCCCGCCCGCCGGAGTTGGTGGTGGTGGAGGGCTACATGGACGTGATCGGATTGGCCCAGGCCGGGTTCGCCGCCGCCGTGGCCCCCCTCGGCACCGCGCTTACCGAAGACCAACTCGGGGAGTTGTGGCGCCTGTCCCCGGCCCCGATCCTGTGCTTCGACGGCGATGCCGCCGGCGCGAGGGCCGCCGCCCGCGCCGCCCTGCTCGCGCTGCCGCTGCTGGCCCCGGATCGCACGCTGCGCCTGGCCCAACTGCCGAGCGGGGAGGACCCGGACAGTCTGGTACTGACCCGCGGCCCGTCTGGGTTCCAGGCGGTCCTGGACGCCGCGCGCCCGCTGTCGGAAGCGCTCTACGACCTGATCCGCGAGCAAGTCGGCGAAAAGACCCCGGAACAGCGCGCCAGCCTGCGCCACCGGCTCGAAGAAGCCGCCGGCCGAATCCCCGACCCGGCACTCGCGCGCGAATACCGCGGCGTGCTGCTGGACCGGTTCCACGCCGCCCGCGCCAGCCGTCGGCCGGGTGGCCGCCCGCTGCCGCCGCGCCCGCCGCCACGCGCCGCCCCCTCGGAGGCGATCGCCGCCACCGAGCGCGCGCGCATCCTGCTTGCCATCCTGATCCATCAGCCCGGGCTCTATGCCGATGTCGGCCCAGCGCTGGCGGGGCTCGATCTGCCCGCCCCCATGGCGCGGTTGCATCACGCCCTGGCCGAATGGACGGAAACGGCCGTACACCTTGACTCGGGCGCGCTGATGAACCACCTGACCGCGACCGGTCTGTCCTCCGAGGCCGCGCGCATCCTGGCAACCCCCGCGCTGCCGCTGCCCGCGTTCGCCTCGGATACGGCCATGCCGGGCGAGGCCGAGGCGGGGTGGTGGCATTTTTTCAGCTTCATGCATCGCGACCGGCTGGACGCGGAAGTCGCGGCGGCCCAGCGCGACTTCGCCGCCTGCCCCGATGCCGCCACCCAGCGCCGCCTGATCGCTCTGTCCGCCGCGCGCGAAGCGCTTCGCCGTGGCGAAGAGAGTGAGACCGCCCCCTGATCCTGCCCGCCGGAGTTTCCCGACCATGGCGACCAAGCCTGCCGCCCAAGCCGAAACCGCCACCGCCGAGCCGGACGTGGAAACCACGCTGCTCGACGTCTCGGCCGCCGCCGTCAAGCGCCTGATCGCGCGCGGCAAGGAGCGCGGCTACATCACCTTCGACGAGCTCAACGCCGTGCTGCCCTCGGAACAGAACAGTTCCGAGCAGATCGAGGACGTGATGGCCAATCTCAACGAGATGGGCATCCAGGTCGTCGAGAACGAGGAATCCGAGGACGGCGAGGCCGCCGCCGCCAAGCCGGTCGAGAAGGTCGAGGAGGCGGAAGAGGAGCCGACCGGCAATATCGACGAGGAGACCGCCGGCCGCACCGACGATCCGGTGCGCATGTATCTGCGCGAGATGGGCAGCGTCGAGCTGCTGTCGCGCGAGGGCGAGATCGCCATCGCCAAGCGCATCGAGGCCGGCCGCGACATGATGATCGGCGGGCTGTGCGAGAGCCCGCTGACCTTCAAGGCCATCATCGCCTGGCAGGAGCAGCTGAAGGCCGGGCGGATGCTGCTGCGCGACATCATCGACCTCGAGGCCACCCAGGGCGGCGGGGAGGCGGTGGGCGCCGAGCCCACCCCGGGGCCGCCCGGCGTCGAGGTGCGCGACGGGTTCGACGGCGTCGATGACGACGATGACGAGGGCGAGGGCGCCGGCCTGTCGCTCTCGGCGCAGGAGGAGAAGCTCAAGCCCGAGGTGCTGGCGACCTTCGAGGAGATCGAGACCCTCTACAAGAAGCTGCAGAAGATGCAGTCCCGCCGCCTGGAGACCATGACCTCCGGCGAGGAGGTCAGCGCGCGGTCGGAGAAATCCTACGAGAAGCTGCGCGAGGAGCTGGTGCAGAAGGTGGGCCAGGTGCGGCTGCACAACAACCGCATCGAGGAGCTGGTCACCCAGCTCAAGGAGCTCAACCAGCGCCTGACCGTCCACGAGGGCGCGCTGCTGCGGCTTGCGGAATCCTGCAAGGTGAACCGCGAGGAGTTCCTGAAATTCTACCGCGGCGCCGAGCTCGACCCGAACTGGCTCGACCGCGTCGCCCAGCTGCCTGGCAAGGGATGGAAGCTGTTCGCCGGACGCGATCCGGCGCAGGTAGCCGTGCTGCGCACGCATATCGGCACCGTCGCCAACGACACCGGCCTGCCAATCGACGAGTTCCGCCGCGTATTCATGACCGTCGCGCGTGGCGAACGCGATTCCGCGCGCGCGAAGAAAGAGATGATCGAGGCGAACCTGCGCCTCGTGATCTCGATCGCCAAGAAATACACCAATCGCGGCCTGCAATTCCTGGACCTGATCCAGGAGGGCAACATCGGCCTGATGAAGGCGGTCGATAAGTTCGAATACCGCCGCGGCTACAAGTTCTCCACCTACGCCACCTGGTGGATCCGTCAGGCGATCACGCGGTCGATCGCCGATCAGGCGCGCACCATCCGCATCCCGGTCCACATGATCGAGACAATCAACAAGCTGGTGCGCACCTCGCGGCAGATGCTGCACGAGATCGGCCGCGAGCCGGCACCGGAGGAGCTGGCGGAAAAGCTCGGGATGCCGCTGGAAAAAGTGCGCAAGGTGCTGAAGATCGCCAAGGAGCCGATCAGCCTGGAAACCCCGATCGGCGACGAGGAGGACAGCCATCTCGGCGACTTCATCGAGGACAAGGCGGCGATCATCCCGCTGGACGCGGCGATCCAGGCCAATCTGCGTGAGGCGACCACGCGGGTGCTGTCCTCGCTCACCCCGCGCGAGGAGCGGGTGCTGCGCATGCGCTTCGG
>JAKBCO010000295.1 GCA_021807785.1 Pseudomonadota bacterium | reverse complement strand
AAATCGGGGATGCCGGACTCGGTGCTGATCCCGGCGCCGGTGAAGACGCTGATCCGGCGGCTCTCCTCGATCATCCGCCGCAGCAGGGTGGTGGTGTCCCGCATGGCCCCTCCGCGCGCCGGGCATGGACCGCCCCGGCGCCGGCGGCTAGTGTCCCGATTCGCCGATAGCGATATCATGAATCGGGACACTAGCTCATTGTTTTCAGTGGCCTGCTTGTCCCGGAAATGGGTAGGCATTTCCGGGGCAGGACACTAGCCTGCCCGGGAAAGACGCGGAGGAAAACGCCGGCATGATCGACAAATTCGTCCACTCCGTCGCCGCCGCGCTGGACGGCGTGCCGGACGGCGCCACCATCCTGCTGCCCGGGTTCGGCGACGTGGGGATGCCGACCGCGCTGCTCGAGGGGCTGATCGCGCAGGGGGCGAAGGACCTCGTGCTGGTCTGCAACTCCGGCGGGCGCGACGGCAGCGCGGTGGCGCGGCTGCTGACCCTCGGGCGGGTGCGGAAGCTGATCTGCTCCTTCGTCCGCCCCGCCTCCGATGCCGGGCGGCTGCTGCTCGCCGGCAAGCTGGAGGTGGAGGTGGTGCCGCAGGGCACGCTCGCCGAGCGCATCCGCGCCGCCGGCGCCGGCATCCCCGCCTTCTACACCCCGACCGCCGCCGACACCGTGCTGGCCGAGGGGCGGGAGGTGCGCGAGATCGGCGGCCGGCGCTGCCTGCTGGAATATCCGCTCCCCGGCGACGTGGCGCTGATCGACGCCTGGCAGGCCGATCGCTGGGGCAACCTGACGTTCCGCGAAACGCAACGGAACTTCAACCCGATCATGGCGATGGCCGCCGGGCTGACGGTGGCGCAGACGCGCCATTCGGTGCCGCTCGGCGCCATCCCGCCCGAACACGTGATGACCGCCGGCATCTTCGTCAATCGCGTCGTCCATATTCCCGGCTGAGGAGAGCCCGATGTCCGCATCCTTCACGCCGCTCGACCGCGACGGCATGGCCGCCTGGGCGGCGGCCGATATCCCGGAAGGCTGGGTGGTCAATCTCGGCATCGGCATCCCGACCGAGGTGGCGAACTTCATTCCCCCCGAGCGGGAGGTCATCATACATTCCGAGAACGGAGTGATCGGCGCCGGGCCGGCGCCGGCCCCGGACGCGATCAACCCGTTCCTGGTCAATGCCGGGACGCAGCCGATCACGCTGCGCACCGGCGGCGCCTATGTCCATCACGCCGACAGTTTCGCCATCGCCCGCGGCGGGCATCTGGATCTCACGATCCTCGGCGCGTTCGAGGTCTCGGAGACCGGCGATCTGGCGAACTGGGCCCGCGCGGCCCATGAGCCGGTCAAGCAGATCGGCGGGGCGATGGATCTGGCGATCGGGGCGCAGCGGCTCTGGGTGATTATGGAGCACACCACCAAGGAGGGGGCGCCGCGGCTGCACCGGCGCTGCACCTATCCGCTGACCGCGAAGGGGGCGGTGAAGCGGGTCTATACCAACCTCGCGGTCCTGGACGTGACGCCGGACGGGTTCCTCGTGCGCGACATCGTCCCCGGGCTGTCGTTCGAGGACCTCCAGGCGCGCACCGAGGCGCCCTTGCGGCGATGATCGCCGATGCGACGATGACCGCGCGGCCGTTCCTGGACGGCGCGCGGTTCGGCGATATCGGCGCCTATGAATGGATCGAGGGGATCGCCGAGGGCGCGGTCGATCCGGCCGATCCCGCCAATGCCGGGATCGACGGCATCGGGCTGGCCCGGCGCGACGCGGCCGGGCTCGTGCGTTACCGCACCCCGTTCGTGGTGCTGCGCCCGGCCGATCCGGCGCGCCGCGGACGGGTGCTCTTCGAGGTCAACAACCGCGGGCGCAAGCTGATCTTTCCGAACCTCTGCGCCGGGGCGGCGAACAATCTCCCGGCCAGCCTCGCGGATGTCGGCAACGGGTTCGCCCTGCGCCGGGGCTACACGCTCGCCTGGTGCGGCTGGGACCCGGCGGCGCCGCGGGCGGGCGGCGGGCTGGCGCTGGCGGCGCCGGTGGTGCCGCTGACCCGGCGCATCCGCGAGGAGTTCGTTCCCGGCACGCGGCTGGGACCGATGGAAACCTTCCGCCTGACCTTCGCCGCCGCCGGGCCCGAGGGGGCGGCGCTCGCGGTCCGCCGCACCCGCGCCGATCCGCCGGCGCCGGTGGCCTTCGCCTTCGCCGATGCGCGCACGGTGCGGCTGTTGCCGGAGGGGACGCTGCCGGCGCCGGGATCGATCTATACCCTTCACTACCTCGCCTCCGATCCGCCGCTGTCCGGCCTGGGCTTCGCCGCCACCCGCGATTTCACCGCCTGGCTGCGCCGGGCGGAGGCGGCGCGCTTCGTGCTGGGGTTCGGCATCTCGCAGGCCGGGCGCTATCTGCGCGACCATCTGGCACAAGGCTTCAACCGCGCCGAGGACGGGACGCGGGTTTTCGACGGGATCCTGACCCATGTGGCGGGGACCGGGCGGATGTTCCTCAACGCGCTGTTCGCCCAGCCGGGGCGCACCCGCAGCCATCACGAGGATCGGGATTTTCCGGAAGTGGCGTTCCCGTTCGCCACCGCCGCGCTGATGGCGGGCGATGCCAGCGATCCGAAGGTGATCGAGACCAACTCCTCCACCGAATACTGGCTGAAGGGGGCGAGCCTGCTGCACACCGACCCCGAGGGCCGGCGCGACCTGCCGGCGGATGCGCGGGTGCGGACCTATCTGCTGGCCGGGACCGAGCACGCCGGCAAGGCGGGGATGCCGACCGATCCCGGGCCCTGCGTGGCGCCGCGCAACCCGCATGATCCGATGGGGGCGGTGCGGGCGCTGCTGGTGGCGCTGGAGCGCTGGGTGGCGGAGGGGGTGGCGCCGCCGGACTCGCGCCTGCCGCGGATCGCCGACGGGACGCTGGTGGCGGCCGAGGCGCTGCGGTTTCCGGCAATCCCCGGGGCGCCGCGCCCGCCGGCGGCAAACCCGATGGCGACGGTGGCGGATTGGGTCGATCCGGTGCCGGAGGAGCACGGCTGGCGTCCGCTGGTGCCGGCGGTGGATGCGGACGGCAACGAGGTGGCGGGGGTGCGGCTGCCCGAGATCGCGGCGCCCGAGGCGACCTATACCGGCTGGAACCGCTACGCCGCGCCGTATCCCGACGGAGAGGTGGCGGACCGGGCCGGCTGCCGGCTGCCGTTCCCGCCGACGCGGGCGGAGCGGGTGCGGCTTGGGGATCCTCGGTTGTCGCTGGAGGAGCGGCCGGCGCCGGATCGCGACGCGGTGCGGCGGGCGTTGGTGGCCGCGGGGGTTTTGTTGGAGGGGGATTTGGCGGGGTAGGGGTGGCGGGCTGCGTTGCCCGCCGCCCCCGTCCTGGCGCCCGTCGCGGCCCCCCGCCGCCGCCCCCCCGCCGCGTCCCCCGCGCCCCCCCCCCCCGGGCCGCCCCC
>JAKBCO010000294.1 GCA_021807785.1 Pseudomonadota bacterium | reverse complement strand
CCGCCCCAACCTGTTCCTGGCCGCGCAGCCGAAAGCCTCGGAGATGACGCAGCTCGACGCGCTGCTCCGCCGCCATCCCGGCGCCTGCGGCATCGTCTATTGCGGCAGCCGGGCCAAGACCGAGCGGGTCGCCGCCGCGCTCGCCGCGCGCGGGCATCCGGCGGTCGCCTTCCATGCCGGCCTGGACGCGGCGCATAAGCGGGAGGCGGCGGGCCGGTTCCGCTCCGGCGAGCCGCTGGTGGTGGTGGCGACCATCGCCTTCGGCATGGGGGTGGACCGGCCGGATGTGCGTTTCGTCGCGCATCTGGACATGCCGGCCACGCCCGAGGCCTGGTACCAACAGATCGGCCGCGCCGGGCGCGACGGCGATCCCTCCGACACGCTGCTGCTCCATGGCGGGCAGGACATCGCCCAGGCGCGGCATTGGCTCACGCAATCCAGCGCACCCGAGGCGCAGCAGCGCACCATGCGCGCCAAGCTGGAACAGATGATCGGCCTGACCGAGACCGTCTCCTGCCGCACCCGCGCGCTGCTGACCTGCTTCGGCGAGACGCTGGCCGAGGATTGCGGCCATTGCGACAATTGCCGCGCCCGGCCGAGCACGTTCGACGGGCGGGTGGAGGCGCAGAAGCTGCTCTCGACCGTCTATCGCACCGGGCAGGTGTTCGGCGCGCTGCATGTGGTCGCGGTGCTGCGCGGCGAGGCGACCGAGGCGGTCAAGCGCCACGGCCATGACCGGCTGTCGGTGTTCGGCATCGGCGCCGACCGGCCGGCCACCTTCTGGCGGGGGCTGGCGCGGCAGATGATTGCCCGCGGGGCGCTGGACATCGACACCGCCGGGCATGGCGGGATGTTCCTGCACGCCGAGGCGGCGCGGCCGATCCTGCGCGGCGAGGCGCCGCTGCCGATCCGCGATGAAACGCCCGGCCCGCCGCGCGCGCCGGCGCGGGCTGGTGCGCGGGCGCCGGCGGACGCGCCGCCGATCGCCGCCGAGGCGCCGGAATCGCTGTTCGCCGCGCTGCGCGCCTGGCGGGCCGGGGAGGCGAAGGCGCAGGCGGTGCCGCCCTATGTCATCTTCCACGATACGGTGCTGCGCGAGATCGCCGCGGTGCGCCCCAACGGGCTCGCGACCCTGGCCGAGATCAAGGGGGTCGGCGCGTCCAAGCTGAGCCGCTACGGCCCCGCGCTGCTGGCGGTGCTGGCGCAATGGCAGGGCTGAACGCTCCGTTCGATCGCGGCGCGGTCCGGCGGCATCGGGATCGCGCGGCGCGGCGGATCGGACCGGTGGTGCCGTTGCTGGCGGAACTGGCCGGGCGGCTGGTGGAGCGGCTGGACGACGTGACGCGCCGGTTTCCGACCGCGCTCGATCTGGGCGGGCGCGGGGTGGTGGCACCGCTGCTGGCAGCGCGCGGGATCGGGGTGGTCAGCGCCGATCTGTCCGGGCCGATGCTGACCCGCTCCCCGCCGCCCCGGGTGGTGGCGGATGCCGAGGCGCTGCCCTTCGGCCCGGCCGCCTTCGACCTGGTGGTAGCCAGCTTGTCATTACATTGGATTAATGACCTGCCGGGCGCGCTGATCCAGCTGCGCCGGGCGCTGCGCCCGGGCGGCCTGTTCCTGGCCAGCCTGCCGGTGCTGGGAACGTTGGATACGCTGCGCACGGCGCTGACCGAGGCCGAGGCGGCGCTGCGCGGTGGCGCTGCGCCGCGGGTGTCGCCGTTTCCCGACCTCCGCGACTGCGCCGGGCTGTTGCAGCGCGCCGGCTTCGCCCTGCCGGTGGCGGATGTGGAGGAGGTGACGCTGTCCTATGCCTCACCGCTCGCGTTGCTGGCGGAGTTGCGCGCGGCCGGGGAGGCGAACGCGCTGACGTCGCGCGACCGGCGCATCCCGCCGCGGGCGCTGTTCGCCGCCGCGGCGGCGGCGCTGGCGGGGCCGGACGGGCGGGCGGCGGCGCGGCTCAGGCTGGCGGTACTGACCGGCTGGGCGCCCAATTAAACGGCCAAACTGTCCAATTCGTCACCCAGATCGGGCATTGACGAGCAATGGGGTTACGGGCATGGTAGCCCTGCTGAAAAAGCAGAGCCGCCTTTGGGTGGCATAGAACGAACAGGGAAAGGTGACGATCCATGGGCACAATCAGCCGGAGATCCGTGTTTAAGGGCTCGCTGGGGCTGGCGGCGGCAGGGGCGCTGTCCACTCCGTATATCGCCAATGCGGCGGCCAAGACGGCGAGCGTATGGTGGACCCAGGGGTTCATCCCGGAGGAGGACGCCTCCTTCAAGCGTATGGTCGCGGGATACGAGAAGGCCAGCGGCAACAAGATCGACTACAGTATCCTGCCGTTCGTGGCGCTGGAGCAGAAGATGATCTCCGCGTTGCAGACCGGGGACACGCCGGATCTGATTTCTTTCGACGGCATCCAGACGACCTTGGTCCTCAGCGCCTATAACGACAAGCTGGTCGATGTCAGCGACGTGGTCGCCACCCAGGAAGCGCATCTCAACAAGACCGGCCTGCTGTCCACCAATCTCTACAACAAGGTCAAGAAGGCCCGTTCGTACTACGCCGTGCCGTACAAGTGCGGCTGCGAACCGTTCCATATCTGGGGTGATCTGGTCAAGGAAGCGGGCTACAACATCGCCGACATTCCGAACACGTGGGACGCGCGGTGGAACTGGTTCAAGCCGATGCAGGCCAAGTTGCGCGCCAAGGGCATGCGCAAGGTGTTCGCCATGGGCCTGCAGATGACCACCAACGGGCCGAGCGACGGCAATAACCTGTTCCACGGCTTCCTGATCGCGAACGGTGGGCTTGGCGTCGGAACCGGCATCGTCACTCCGGACGGCAAGCTGCACCTCGACGATCCGAAGGTGAAGGACGCGGTGGTCAAGACCATCGCCTACATGTCCGATGCCTACAAGGGCGGCTTCGTTCCGAAGGGTGCGATCAGCTGGAACGACGCCGATGACAACAACGGCTTCCACGCCAAGTTGTTCATCATGGATTACGACGGCACCATCTCGACCGAGCTCGCGATGTGGCACGACCAGAAGAAGCTGGCCGAATGCATCACCATGGGCCTGCCTCTGGGCAACGACGGCAAGCCGATGCCGGCGATGGTTGGATACATCGGCGGCATGATCCCGAAGGCCGGGAAGAATCAGGAGGTCGCCAAGGACTTCATGAAATACGTGATCGAACCGAAGGTGAACAACGAATATCTGAAAGCGGGTCTTGGGAGATGGGTCACGCCGTTCCCCGGCACCGCGCGCAATGATCCCTGGTGGCTCAACAATCCCAACAAGGCGCTCGCGGCGCACCTCACCCCCTATGTGAAGGAAACGGTTCTTGGGCCAACGGTCCCCGATCCGCTCTGCTTCAATCCGGCCTACGGGGACGTCGAGGCGCAGCAGGTCTGGGGGCAGTCCTACTCCTACGTGTACAAGGACGGCATGACGCCGGAAGCGGCGGCA
>JAKBCO010000064.1:3278-15119 GCA_021807785.1 Pseudomonadota bacterium | reverse complement strand
TGAGCCCGGCCTGGACCCTGCGGACCGGCCGCCTGCATCTGATCCCCGTCGCCTGGCCGGACCTGCCCGCGCTGATCGCCCTGAAATCGGACCCGAGGGTGTTCGCGGTGATGCTGGGCGGCGTGCGCGGCCCGGTCCGCGCCGCCGAGGAACTGGCGCACGACATCGCCGCCTGGGCCGCCCATGGCTACGGCATCTGGACCGTGCGCGATGCCGAAACCGACGCCTTCCTGGGCCTCACCGGGCTGATGGATCGCCCCGACGGGCGCGGCATCGCGCTGCGCTTCGCGCTCTGGCCGGAGGCCCGCGGCCGGGGGCTGGCGCGGGAGGCCGCGGGGGCGGCGCTGATGTTCGGCCACGAGACCGCCGGCCTGGATCGCATCGTCGCGGTGGCGCGGGGCGACAACACCGCCTCCCGCACCGTGCTGGGGGCGATCGGCATGGTGGAGCGGGAGCGCTTCCTGCGCGACGGCACCGAGATGGTGCTGTTCGACAGCCGCCGGCCTACCCGGTTCGCCCCACCTGGTGGCGCAGCGCGGCGATGAGCGCGCCGACGTCGCCGCCATGGCGGGAGATGTAGGAGGCATAGTCGGACCGCTGGGTCACCCGCAGCGAGGTGCCCTCCGCCACCACGTCGATGATCCGGTCCCGCCCATCGACCGGCTTGACCAGCCAGTCCACCTCGGCCGGCGCCTGGCCGGGGCGGGTGACGGTGGTGGCGACCATGGTGCCCTCGGCGCGCGGCACCGCCCGCCCGATGGCGAAGGCGACGCCCTTGTAGGCGCCGACCTTGGCGGTGACGTTCAGCACCAGCACGCGGCGGAACAGCTTCTCATACTCGGTCCGCTCGGCCGGGGTGGCGACGCGCCAGAACCGGCCCAGGCAGAACCGGGCGATGCCGGCCACGTCCACCCGGGCATCGATGATGCGTTGCAGCGCGGCGCTTTTCTCCGCCTCCGGGTCGGGGCCGTTCAGCACTTTCACCAGCGCCTCGCCGGTGGCGCGGATGAAGGCGGCGGGCGCGGTGGCGGCCCGCGCCGGACCGGCGGCCAGCACCAGCGCGGCGGGCAGGGCCAGAACGGCGCGGCGGGTGGGCAGCGGGCAGGGGACGGTCATGGATGCGTTCCTTGGGGCGCGGGGTACCAAGCCGGCACGGTGCCGCCGGTGGCGGCCCGCAACTTGGCGATCTGCGCGCGGCGGTGCTGGCGATAGAGGCTGCGGAAGGTGGCATAGGGATCGAGCGCAGTCCGCTTGACCGCGCTGATCTCGCCGAGCACGCGGGAGCGGGCGTCGAGCGCGCTGATCCCGGTGCGGCTCCAGCGCAGCGCCGTGACCACGGTGCCGGTGCCGACCCAGCCCAGCGGGTCGCCGGCGATGCCGACTCCCTCGCCCAGGGCGTCGCGCGGGTCGGACGGGCCGAAGACCGGGAGGTAGAGGTACGGGCCCTCCGGCACCCCCCAGATCGCCAGGGTCTCGCCGAAATCGGTGGAATGCGCGGGGTAGCCGAGCTTCGCGGCGACATCGAACAGCCCCAGCCCGCCCAGGGTGGTGTTGATGAGGAAGCGCATGAAGCTGGTGCCGGCCAGCCGCGGACGGCCCGAGAGCATGTCGTTGGCGAGCGTCATCGGGGTGGCGAGGTTGGTGAGCACGTTATGGACGCCCTCCCGCGCCGGGTCGGGCAGCACATCCTTGTAGGCCACCGCCGCGGGGCGCAGCAGCGCCTCGTCCAGGACGTTGTTGACCTTGTAGAACACCCGGTTGGTGGGTTCCAACGGATCGTTGGTACGCTCGAACTCGGCCCGCGCCTGCTTGTGGCTGGCAGGCGGCGGGGTGGCACAGGCCGAGAGCGCCAACCCAGCAAGGGCCGGGAGCAGGAACTTCCATGGTCGAACGGCGCGCATCCGGGGCTTCCTGCTGACGGCCAACACGAGACCCACCGGCCCCGCGCTGCCTATGTAGCACGCGGCAGCGCGGCGGCCAGGGGAAGGCCCCAGGGGAAGGCCCCAGGGGAAAGCCAGGGGCTTCCGCCCCTGGACCCCGATCAGGGGGCTTTGCCCCCTGAACCCCCACCAGAGGCAGGGCCTCTGGACTGCCATTGGTTGGGTTGGGGTGGGGAGGGGCGCCGACACCGTCCTTCATGCAGGACTGCGTCGGCGCCCCTCCCCACCCCAACCCAAGAGTGCCAATCCAAGGGCGCTGCCCTTGGCGGGGTCCAGGGGCAGCGCCCCTGGTCGGGTTCAGGGGTGAAACCCCTGGCCTTCCCCTGGGGCCTTCCCCTGGCCGCCGCGCTGCCGTGTGCTTGTCCCGTCCGGGCCGATGCGTTAGCACCCGCACAACCGACACTCCCGAGAGGTTCTCATGGCCCGCAACAAGATCGCCCTGATCGGCGCCGGCAATATCGGCGGCACGCTCGCCCATCTCGCCGGCCTGAAGGAACTCGGGGATGTGGTGTTGTTCGACGTCTTCGGCGGCGTGGCCGCCGGGAAGGCGCTGGATCTGATGCAGTCCGGCCCGGTG
Source organism: Pseudomonadota bacterium (assembly GCA_021807785.1). Classification (GTDB taxonomy): domain Bacteria; phylum Pseudomonadota; class Alphaproteobacteria; order Acetobacterales; family Acetobacteraceae; genus JAJZVS01. The sequence continues at coordinate 12,602 of JAKBCO010000064.1, read as the reverse complement.
GACGGGTTCGATTCCATGATGACCGGCGGGTCGGACTACGCGGCGATCGCCGGGTCCGACGTGGTGATCGTCACCGCCGGCTTCCCGCGCATGCCGGGGATGTCGCGCGACGACCTGATCGGCAAGAACGCCGGCGTGATCGCGGAGGTGGCGCAGGGGATCAAGACCCATTGTCCGAACGCCTTCGTGATCGTCATCACCAACCCGCTGGATGCGATGGTCTGGGTGATGAAGGAGAAATCGGGCCTGCCGGCGAACCGGGTGGTCGGCATGGCGGGGGTGCTGGACAGTTCCCGCTTCCGGCTGTTCCTGGCGCACGAGTTCAACGTCTCGGTGGAGGACGTCACCGCCTTCGTGCTGGGCGGGCATGGCGATACCATGGTGCCGCTGACCCGCTATTCCACCGTGGCCGGCATTCCGGTGCCGGATCTGATCCGGATGGGCTGGACCACGCAGGCGAAGATCGACGCCATCGTGACCCGCACCGCCAATGGCGGCGGCGAGATCGTCAAGCTGCTCGAGCGCGGCTCGGCTTTCTATGCCCCGGCGGCCTCGGCGATCGCGATGGCCGAGAGCTATCTGCGCGACAAGAAGCGGGTGCTGCCCTGCGCCGCGTACCTCACCGGGCAGTATGGGATCGACGGTCTTTATATCGGCGTGCCGGTGGTGATCGGCGCCGGCGGGGTGGAGCGGGTGGTGGAGATTTCCCTCGCCCCCGAGGAGCAGGCCGCGTTCGACAAATCCTGCGCCGCGGTGAAGGAGCTGATCGAGGCCGCGAAGAAGCTGGTCGGCTGAGGCCAGCATGAACATCCATGAATATCAGGCCAAGGACCTGCTGCGCCGCTATGGCGTGGCGGTGCTGGACGGGCACGTCGCCTGGACCCCGGACGAGGCTGCGGCCGCGGCGGCGAAGCTGCCCGGTCCGGTCTATGTGGTGAAATCGCAGATCCACGCCGGCGGGCGTGGCGCCGGGCATTTCGCCGACGATCCCGCCGGCAAGGGGGGCGTGCGCATCGCCCGCTCGGCCGCCGAGGTGCGCGAAGCCGCCGCCGCCATGCTGGGCCATGTGCTGGTCACCAAGCAGACCGGTCCGGCCGGGCGCAAGGTGCATCGGGTCTATGTGGAGGCCGGCTGCGACATCGCCCGCGAGCTCTACCTCTCGCTGCTGGTCGATCGGGCGTCCGGGCGCGTGACCATCGTCGCCTCGGCCGAGGGCGGCATGGAGATCGAGGAGGTCGCCGCCCACAGCCCGGAGAAAATCCTGCGCGTGGCGGTGGACCCGGCCACCGGGTTCTTCCCGTTCCAGGCGCGGCGCCTGGCCTTCGGCCTGGGGCTGAGCGCGGCGCAGGCGGGGGCGTTCGGCAAGTTCGTCGCCGCCATGTATGACGCCTTCATCGCCCTGGACTGCGCCATCGTCGAGATCAACCCGCTGGTGGTCACCGGCGCCGGCGCGGTGGTGGCGCTGGATGCCAAGATCAGCTTCGACGACAACGCGCTGTTCCGCCATGCCGAGCTGGAAGCCCTGCGCGACGAGGCGGAGGAGGACCCGAAGGAGCTCGAGGCGGCCAAGCACGCGCTGAACTACATCACGCTGGACGGGACCATCGGCTGCATGGTCAACGGCGCCGGGCTGGCGATGGCGACCATGGACATCATCAAGCTCTATGGCGCGGCGCCGGCGAATTTCCTCGATGTCGGCGGCAGCGCGACGGCCGAGCGGGTGACGGCGGCGTTCAAGATCATCCTGTCCGATCCGCATGTGGAAGGGATCCTGGTCAACATCTTCGGCGGCATCATGCGCTGCGACGTGATCGCCGACGGGGTGGTGAAGGCGGCGCGGGAGGTGAAATTGTCGGTCCCGCTGGTGGTGCGGCTGGAAGGGACCAACGTGGCGCAGGGCAAGGCGATCCTGGCGCAATCGGGGCTGCCGATCATCGCCGCCGACAACCTGGCCGACGCCGCGGAGAAAGTGGTGGCGGCCGTGAAGGAGGCCGCGTAATGGCCATTCTGGTCGATGCGAACACCCGGGTGATCTGCCAGGGCTTCACCGGCGCGCAGGGCACGTTCCATTCCGAGCAGGCGATCGCCTACGGAACGAAGATGACCGGGGGCGTGACCCCGGGCAAGGGCGGGTCCACCCATCTGGGGCTGCCGGTGTTCGATACCGTGGCCGAGGCGCGCGCGCGCGCGGGCGCGGATGCCTCGGTCATCTATGTCCCGCCGCCCTATGCGGCGGATGCGATCCTGGAAGCGATCGAGGCCGAGGTGCCGCTGGTGATCTGCATCACCGAGGGCATCCCGGTGCTGGACATGGTGCGGGTGAAGCGGGCGCTGACAGGCTCGAAATCCCGCCTGATCGGGCCGAATTGTCCGGGGGTCATCACCCCCGGGGCGTGCAAGATCGGGATCATGCCCGGGCATATCCACCGGCCGGGGTCGGTCGGGATCGTCTCGCGGTCCGGCACCCTGACCTATGAGGCGGTGGCGCAGACCACCGCGGCGGGGCTGGGGCAGAGCTCCTGCGTGGGGATCGGCGGCGATCCGGTGAAGGGAACCGATTTCATCGAGGTGCTGGAGATGTTCCTGGCCGATCCCGCAACGAAACAGATCGTGATGATCGGCGAGATCGGCGGGCAGTCCGAGATCGAGGCGGCGGAGTTCCTGGCGCGGAATCCGGTGAAGAAGCCGACGGTGGGCTTCATCGCCGGCGCCACCGCCCCGCCTGGCCGGCGGATGGGCCACGCGGGGGCGGTGATCAGCGGCGGGCGGGATACCGCGGCGGCGAAGATGGAGGCGATGCGGGCGGCGGGAATCCGGGTTTCCGAAAGCCCGGCGGCGCTGGGATCGACGATGCTGGCGCTGCTGGGGTAGCGCCTCTCGGTGCTGGAGGAGCGGTCGGCAACCACGCCGGCAGGGTCGTTCCGTGTGCCCTTGTATGCGCGGGTCATCATGGTTCGTTAACGCGATCGCGGCATACTGCCTCGATGCCCGACAGGCCGGGCTGGCGCGGGTGGAGGCGGCGCTCGGCGAGATCAAGGCGATGCTTGCGGCCAGCTTGCCGCACCTCGCCACGCGCGCCGAACTCGCCGATCTGCGCGGGGCGTTGCGCACCGAGCTCGGGGAAAAGCCGGGCAAGCTCTACATGTGGGGCATTCTCGCCGTGCTGGTGGCGCCGTATGCGGCCGGGCTCGTGGGGCTGGCGGTGCTGAAATAGGCGGTTCCCGCCGTCGTTGATTCATGCTTCGTTACTCCCATCCCGGATACGCTCATGCGGTTCCGCGGGTCGGAGCCGGTCGGTGATGAACAAGCCGCTGCACGATGTCGATTTCCTCCGCTGGACCATCGCCCAGGCCGCCGCGCTGCGCCGTGCCGGGGCGATGCGCACCAACACGCCCGACCCGATCGACTGGGAGGTCGTCGCCGAGGAGATCGAAGCCCTGGGCCGGTCGGAACGCGCCGCGTTGCGGTCCCGGATCGCGGTGATCCTGGAACACCTGCTCAAGCTGGCGCTCTCTCCCTCCCCGGGGCCACGCCGGGGCTGGTTTCGCACGCTGGATGCCCAGCGCGACGCCATCCGGCGGCTGCTCGACGACAGTCCCAGCCTGCGGCGCGAGGTCGCGGGTCTGGTGGCCGAGGAGCTGCAACATGCCCGCCACGCCCTGACCCGCAGCGCCGCGCGCTATGCCGAACCGCTGTCGGCCGACCCCGCCAGCATTGCCTTCAGCGCGGAGCAGGTCCTGGACGAGGACTACCCCAGGGTGCCTTGACCGGCTCCGCGCGCTGCGTCACCTGACCGCCGCTGTCCCGGCCGCGTCCGCGTCCGGGCGCTTCCCGCAGCCTTGCGAAGGACCCCCATCATGGCTGGCGTCGATCTCCTCGCCTCCGCCGTCACCGGCGCGAACGCGGCGTTCCTGGGTGAAACCTACGCGCGCTGGGCGGCCGATCCCGGCGCGGTCGATCCCTCCTTCGCCGCCCTGTTCGCCGCGCTCGACGACGATGCCCGCGCGGTGATCGAGGACGCGACCGGCGCCTCCTGGGCCCCGCGCCGCACCGCCCCCGCGCCCGCCGCGCCGAGGCCGGCCGCCCCCCCCGGAGACCTGCGCGCCAGCGTGATCCCCAGCCTGCGCGCGCTGATGCTGATCCGCAGCTATCGGGTGCGCGGGCATCTGGAAGCGCAGCTGGATCCGCTGCACCTGGCCCACCCGAAGCCGCATCCCGAGCTCGATCCCGCCACCTACGGGTTCACCGAGGCCGATCTCGACACGCCCATCTTCATCGACAACGTGCTCGGCCGCGAGAGTGCCACCCTGCGCGAGATCGTGGCGATCCTGCGCGCCACCTATTGCGGGCATATCGGCGTCGAGTTCATGCACATCCAGGACCCGGAGCAGAAATCCTGGATCCAGCGCAAGGTGGAGGGCGCGCCCTGGCTGGGCGGCTTCGACGCCGCCGCCCGGAAGACCATTCTGCAACACCTGACCGAGGCCGACAGTTTCGAGGCGTTCTGCCAGCGCCGCTACGTCACCACCAAGCGCTTCGGCCTGGAGGGCGGCGAGGTCACCATCCCCGCCATGCACGCGATCATCGCCACCGCCGCCGGGCAGGGGGTCTCCGAGGTCGCCATCGGGATGCCGCATCGCGGCCGGCTGAACACCCTCGTCAACATCGTCAAAAAGCCGCTCACCGCCCTGTTCTCGGAATTCGGCGGCGAGAGCTTCAAGCCGGACTCGGTGCAGGGGTCGGGCGACGTGAAATACCATCTCGGCACCTCGACCGATATCGAGATCGACGGGCGGGCGGTGCATCTGTCCTTGCAGCCGAATCCCTCCCATCTCGAGGCGGTCGATCCGGTGGTGATCGGCAAGGTCCGCGCCCGCCAGGACGAGGCGGGGGATACCAAGGCGCGGCGGTCGGTGATGGCGATCCTGATGCATGGCGACGCCGCCTTCGCCGGCCAGGGGCTGGTCTATGAGACCCTGGCGATGAGCCAGCTGATCGGCTACCGCACCGGCGGGACCGTGCATGTGGTGGTGAACAATCAGATCGGCTTCACCACCGTGCCGGCCCATGCGTTCTCGGGTCTCTACTGCACCGACGTGGCGAAATCGATCCAGGCGCCGATCCTGCACGTGAACGGCGACGACCCGGAGGCGGTGGTGTTCGCCGCCCGCATGGCGGCCGAGTTCCGCATGGAGTTCGGCTGCGACGTGGTGCTGGACATCGTCTGCTACCGTCGCCACGGCCATAACGAGACCGACGAGCCGGCCTTCACCCAGCCGCTGATGTACAAGGCCATCGCCGCCCTGCCGACCACCCGTGCGCTGTATGCCGAACGGCTGGTCGCCGAGGGCGTGCTGAGCGCGGCGGAGGCCGAGGCGATGGCGGCGGACTGCACCGCCACCCTGGATGCCGCCAACGCCGCGGCCAAATCCTACAAGCCCAACAAGGCCGACTGGCTGGAGGGCCACTGGTCCGGACTGTCGCAGCCCGACGATGATACCGAACGCACCCAGCAGCCGACCGCGCTGGCCCCCGACACGCTGCGCCAGATCGGCGCCGCGCTGGCGCAGGTGCCGGAGGGCTTCGCCGTCAACCCCAAGATCGCCCGCCAGCTGGACGCCAAGCGGGCGATGCTGGAGACCGGCGAGGGCATCGACTGGGCGACGGGGGAGGCGCTGGCCTTCGGCGGGCTGCTGCTGGAAGGCCACCGCGTGCGGCTTTCGGGCGAGGATTGCCAGCGCGGGACCTTCAGCCAGCGCCACGCGGTGCTGATCGACCAGGACAACCAGAACGAATACACGCCGCTCAACAACATCGCCCCCGGCCAGGCGCGGATCGAGATCTTCAACTCGCTGCTGTCGGAAGCAGGGGTGCTGGGGTTCGAATACGGCTACACCCTGGCCGACCCGCGCACCCTGGTGCTGTGGGAGGGGCAGTTCGGCGATTTCGCCAACGGCGCGCAGGTCATCATCGACCAGTTCCTGGCCTCGGGCGAATCAAAATGGCTGCGCATGTCGGGGCTGACCCTGCTGCTGCCGCACGGGTATGAAGGGCAGGGGCCGGAACACTCCTCGGCCCGGCCGGAGCGGTACTTGCAACTCTGCGCCGAGCGCAACATGATCGTCTGCAATCTGACCACGCCGGCCAACTACTTCCACGCGCTGCGCCGCCAGCTGCACCGCAATTTCCGCAAGCCGCTGGTGATCTTCACGCCGAAATCGCTGCTGCGCCACAAGCTGGCGGTCTCCACGCTCGAGGAATTCGCCACCGGCAGCGCATTCCGCTTCGTGATCCCCGAGATCGACGCGATCGCCCCGCCGGAGGCGGTCCGGCGGGTGGTGATCTGCACCGGCAAGGTCTATTACGACCTGCTGGCGCAGCGGCGGGAGCGCGCGGTCAACGATGTCGCCATCATCCGCCTGGAGCAGCTCTATCCGTTCCCGGAACGCACCCTCGGCCGCGTGCTCGCCGCCTATCCCGAGGCGACGGTGATCTGGTGCCAGGAGGAGCCCGAGAACATGGGGGCCTGGACTTTCGTCGATCGGCGGATCGAGAAAGTGCTGCGCGGCCTCGAAGGCCATAAGTCCCGCCGGCCGCGCTATGTGGGACGCGCGGAGTCGGCGAGCCCCGCGACCGGACTTGCGCGCACCCACCTGGCCGAGCAAGCGGCGCTGGTCGGCGACGCGCTCGGGTTGTAATGCCGCCCGCACGAGGGGCCGGCCCTTCCGGCCATCCGGGCGGGTGGCATGGCGCGCCGGGTCGGCGGGCGGCGGCGCGCGAAATATGAGTCACATCGGCATCGGAGACAGCTTCATGGCGACCGAGATCACCGTCCCCAGCCTGGGCGAGAGCGTCACCACGGCGACCGTCGCGCGCTGGCTGAAAGCCGCCGGCGAGGCGGTGGCCGCCGACGAGCCGCTGGTGGAGCTCGAGACCGACAAGGTCACGGTGGAGGTCAACGCCCCGGCCGCCGGAACGCTGGCCGCGATCAGCGCCGAACAGGGCGCGGAGGTGGCGGTGGGCGCGGTGCTGGGGGTGCTGGAGGCCGGCGCCGCGCCCGTGCGTCCGGCCGGGGTGGTGGCGCCGCCGGCGCCGCCCGGCCCCGTCTCGCGCCCTGCCGCCCCCGCGCCGGTGCCCGCGCCCGTTTCGGCCCCCCCGCCGCTGGCGGCGAAGCTGCCCTCACCGCTGCCGGCGGCGGCGAAACTTATCGAGGAGCACGCGCTGACCGCCACCGGCCTCGGCGCCGGCTCCGGCAAGGACGGGCGGCTGACCAAGGGCGACGTGCTGGCCTTCCTCGCCCGCCCCGCCCCGGCCGCGCCCGCCCCGGCGCCGAAGCCGCCGCGCGCGCCGGATGCGCGGGAGGAGCGGGTGCGCATGACCCGCCTGCGGCGAACCATCGCGGCACGGCTCAAGGAAGCGCAGAACACCGCGGCGATGCTGACCACCTTCAACGAGGTGGACATGTCGGCGGTGATCGCGCTGCGCGCCGCATACCGCGATGCCTTCGAGAAGAAGCACGCCGGCGTGCGCCTGGGCTTCATGGGCTTCTTCGTTCGTGCCTGCGTCGCTGCGTTGCAGGAGTTCCCGGCCGTCAACGCCGAGATCGACGGCGAGGATCTGGTTTACAAGCACTTCGTCCACATGGGCATCGCGGTCGGCGGCGCCGCCGGGCTGGTGGTGCCGGTGATCCGGGATGCGGATGCGCTGAGTCTCGCCGCGATCGAGCGCAGCATCGCCGATTTCGGCAAGCGGGCGCGGGAGGGGACGCTGAAGCTGGACGAGCTCGCCGGCGGCACCTTCAGCATCACCAACGGCGGCGTCTATGGCTCGCTGATGTCCACGCCGATCCTGAACCCGCCGCAATCGGGCATTCTGGGGATGCACAAGACGATGGACCGGCCGGTCGCGGTGGGCGGGAAGATCGAGATCCGGCCGATGATGTATCTGGCGCTGTCCTACGACCACCGGGTGGTGGACGGGCGGGAGGCGGTGTCGTTCCTGGTCCGGGTGAAGGAGCAGATCGAGGACCCGCGGCGGATGCTGCTGGAAGTCTGACCCGGCGCGCCCTGATCGCGGCGGCCTACTCCATCAGCTCCACCGCCGCCCGCACCAGCGCCTGCACGCCGATCCCGATGCACGCCTCGTCCGGCTGGTAGCCGGAATTGTGCAGCCGGTCGGCCCGCCCCGGCGAGCCGGACCCGACCCGGATATGCCCGGCCGGCACCAGGGCGGCGAGTTCGGCGAAATCCTCCCCGCCCATGCTGGGCTCCTGCTCGGCGATCACATCGCCGAGCTGGTGGCGCACCGCGGCCACCAGCGGGTCCAGCACGGAGTCCGTGTTCAGCAGCGGCGGGGTGCCGCGACGATAGGTGAACTCCGCCCGCGCCCGGGTCATCGGTTCGAGGCCGGCGCAGAGCCTCCCGATCGCTGCCTCGGCCAGGTCGCGGGCGCGCGGATGCAGGGTGCGGACGGTGCCCTTGAGGTCCACCGAATCGGGAATGATGTTGTGGGTCTGGCCGCCGTTGAAGGCGCCCACCGTCACCACCACCGGCATCAGCGGCGGCACCTCGCGGGAAACCACCGTCTGCAACTGCATCAGCAGTCCCGCCGCCGCCACGATCGGGTCGATGGTGGTGTGCGGATAGGCGGCGTGGCCCGAGCGGCCGTGCACGGTGATCTCGAACCGGTCGGCCGCCGCCAGCGCCGCGCCGCGCACATAGGCCAGCCGCCCGACCGGCAGTTCGGGATGGTTGTGGAACCCGAGCGCGCGGGTGATCGGCGGGTCGTCCATCAGCCCGTCATCCAGCATCGCCCGCATCCCGCCGAGGCCCTCCTCGGCCGGCTGGAAGATCAGCTTCACGCTGCCGGCGAGCCGCGGCGCCAGGTCGCGCAGCACCGCCGCCACGCCCAGGAGGGTGGCGGTGTGGATGTCGTGGCCGCAGGCATGCATCAGCCCCTCGGTCCGCGAGGCGAAGGGCAGGAAGGTGCGCTCGGCGATCGGCAGCGCGTCCATGTCGGCGCGGATCGCGAGGCATGGTCCCGGGCGCCCGCCTTCGATCAGCCCCACCACGCCGGTGCGGCCGATACCGGTGCGGTGCGGGATGCCGAGCCGCCCGAGCTCCTCGGCCACCACCCCCGCGGTGCGGACCTCGTGGAAGCCGAGTTCGGGGTGGGCGTGGATGTCGCGGCGGATGGCGATCAGGTTCGGCTCGATGGCGCGCACCGCATCGGCGATCGCGCCCATCGGATCATTGGTGGGGTCATTGGCTTGCATCCGCCGATCATGCCCGCCGGCCGGGCGCGCGGGAAGCCCCCAGGGGGAGG
>JAKBCO010000064.1:0-3178 GCA_021807785.1 Pseudomonadota bacterium | reverse complement strand
GGGGGGGCCACGCCGGCCGCCATGCGTCAGGATCATGCCGGGGGGGCAAATCTCGCCGCACACCCCATGGCGAAAGCTTACTATATGGCGGCCTACCATAGTCATTTGATACGGCCGCCATGCCCCAGGATCCTCTGGACCTGCTCTATCTCCTGTTCGACACCGCGCGCCTGCTGCGGATCGAGGCCGGCGCCCGCGCCCGCGCCCGCGGCCTCGCGCGGGGGGAGTTCTCCACCCTCGCCATCCTCGCCCGCAACCCCGGCCTGACCCAGCGCGAGCTGGCGCAGCGGCTGGACGTGGAACCGATCACCGTGGCCCGGCTGCTGGACCGGCTGGCCGCGCGCGGGCTGGTGGAACGCCGCCCCGACCCGCGCGACCGCCGGGTCTGGCGGCTGCATCTCGGTTCCGACGCCGCCGCCCTCACCGCGGGCATCACCGAGGCGCTGAGCGACCTCGCCCGCCAGCTCACCGCCGGCCTCAGGCCCGCCGCGCTGGAGGGGTTGGCCGCCGGGCTCACCCATATCTCCGCGGTGCTGAATCCTCCGCCCACCCTGCAGGAGGTCGCGTGATGGCCGACGTCGCCACCGCCGATTCCCGCCCCGCGGCCCGCGCCGACGCCACCCACCCGCTCACCCGCCGGGCCCGGATGCTGCGCCTGCGCTACGGGCTGTTCGCGCTCGGCGCCGTCGTGCTGGTGGCCGGGGTGACCTATTACTGGCTGACCGGCGGGCGTTATGTCGTTACCGATGACGCCTATGTGCAGGCCGACGTGCTCTCGGTCTCCACCGACGTTTCGGGTCTGGTGCGCAGCATCGCGGTCCATGAGGGCGAAAAGGTCGCCACGGGCCAGGTGCTGTTCCGGCTGCAACGCACGCCGTTCCGGCTGGCGGTGGCGGAGGCGCGCGCCGATCTGGCGCAGACGGAACTCAATCTGTCCGCCCTGCAAGCCGATTACACGCGCGCCCGGCGCAAGGTCGCCGCAACCCGCGCCCTGGTGGCGGCCGATCAGGCGACGTTCGACCGCTATGCCCGTCTGGTTCGCGCGCACGCGGTGACCCGCCAGCAATATGACGACGCGAAGTTCAAGCTGCTGGCCGACCGGGCCGCGCTCGGCGCCGGCGCCGCGGCGGCGAAATCGACCCTGGCCCGGCTGGGCGGGGTCGCGGAGCGCCCGGTCACCGTCATGCCCGCCTATCTGCTCTCCGCGGCGCGGCTCGCCCTGGCCGAGCGCAATCTGCGCCACGCCACCGTGCGCGCGCCGTTCGCCGGGCAGGTCACGCAGGTGAGCAAGCTGCAACCCGGGCAATACCTGGCCGCCGGCACGCCCGCCTTCGGGCTGGTGCGGACACGCGGCATGTGGATCGCCGCCGAGCCGAAGGAGACCTCGCTCACCTGGGCCCGGCCCGGGCAGAAGGCGCGGGTCACCATCGATGCCTATCCGGGCCATGTCTGGCACGGCGTGCTGCAATCCGTCGCCCCGGCCACCGATCAGGAATTCGCCATCCTGCCGGCGCAGAACTCCTCGGGGAACTGGGTGAAGGTGGTGCAGCGGGTGCCGCTGCGGGTGGAGCTGCAACAGCGCGCGGGCGATCCGCCGCTGTCGGCGGGCATGAGCGCGGAGGTTTCGATCGACACCGGCCACCGGCGGCACCTGTCGAACCTGTTCCGGTAGCCGCCATGGCCGCAGCGAGCCCGGCGGTTCCCTATCGCGCCATCATCACCGTCTCGGCGATGTCGGCGACGCTGATGCAGGCGCTGGATTCCACCATCGCCAACGTGGCGCTGCCCTATATGCAGGGGTCGTTCTCCACCAGCTACGAGGAGATCACCTGGGTCCTGACCTCCTACGTCATCGCCGCCGCGATCATGACCGCGCCGGTGGGCTGGCTGTCGGCGCGGTTCGGGCAGAAGACGGTGTATCTGGTCTCGATCATTGGCTTCACCCTGGCCTCGATGGCCTGCGGGGCAGCCGGGTCGCTCACCGAGATGGTGATGTTCCGGCTGGCGCAGGGGGTGTTCGGCGCCGCGCTGGTGCCGTTGTCGCAGGCCACCATGATGAACATCTACCCGCCCGAGCGCCGCGGCGCCGCGATGGCGCTGTGGGGCATGGGGGTGATGGTGGGGCCGATCCTGGGGCCGACCCTGGGTGGTTACCTGACCGACTGGTACAACTGGCGCTACGTCTTCTACGTCAACGTCCCGTTCGGGATCGCCGCCACGGTCGGCCTCTGGCTGTGCCTGCCGGGCGAGAAGCCGCAATCCAGCCTGCGCTTCGACTGGTTCGGCTTCATCGCGCTGGCGGTGGGCATCGGCGCGTTGCAGCTGATGCTGGACCGCGGGCAGATCAAGGACTGGTTCGCCTCCACCGAGGTCATCACCGAAGGCGTGGTGGCCGCCGCCGGGATCTATCTGTTCCTGGTGCACATGGTCACCGCGGAGAAGCCCTTCATCAGCCTGTCTCTGTTCCGGGATCGGAATTTCCTGGCCGGCCTGGTGGCGATGTTCTCGATGGGGATGGTGCTGCTGGCCTCCTCGGCGCTGCTGGCGCCGTGGTTGCAGGAGCTCGGCGGCTATCCGGTGGACGTGGCCGGCGTGCTGCTGGCCCCGCGCGGCATCGGCACCATGATCTCCATGATGATCGCCGGCCGCATCCTCGACCGGATCGATCCCCGGCTGATGGTCGGCACCGGCGTGCTGCTGATGTGGTGGAGCCTCAATCGCATGTCCGGCTGGACGCCCGCGGTCAGCGCCACCGAATTGTTCGTCAACACGGTGATCCAGGGCGTGGGCATGGGGTTCGTCTTCACCCCGCTCACGGTGATCGCCTTCGCGACCCTGCCCGGCAAGCTGCGCTACGAGGGCACCGCGCTGTTCTCGCTGTTGCGCAATATCGGCAGCGCGCTCGGCATTTCCATTTTCGAAACGCTGCTGAGCAACAGCGAGAAGACCGAGCACGCGGCGCTCGCGCCGTTCGGTTCGCCCCTGAACCGGGCGCTGGACTGGACGCCGGCGATCGCGCAACACCTGAACCCCGCCACCGCGCATGGCGCCGCGGCGCTGAATGCGATGGTCGATACCCAGGCGTCGATCATCAGCTACAACAACGATTTCTGGCTGATGGCGCTGCTGGGGCTGCCGATCCTGGCGCTGCTGCCGCTGATGCGCCGGTCGGAGCAGG
>JAKBCO010000063.1 GCA_021807785.1 Pseudomonadota bacterium | reverse complement strand
GTCGGAAAATCGATCGCGATCTTGCCTTGGAGCCGTGCCGAGAGCAGCCGCGCGCCCTCGTCATGCAGGCCGCGCCGGCCCATGTCGATCGCCTGGATGCGCGCCTCCCGGCCCTCGGCGATTGCGGTGGCGTAGCTCTCCACCAGCAGCTGGTAGTCTTTCACCAGCGCGCGGAACGGGCCGAGTGCCAGGCCGACCGCGAGCAGCGGGGCCTCGGCGACGTCGCGGATGTCGAAGATCAGCCGCCCCTCCAGGATCGACAGATGCAGCACGAACGGCCCGGCGGCGGCGGCGGGCAGCACCGGGGCGAAGCGGTTCTCGGCGGCGAGGTCGGCCACTGCCTGCGCCCGGTCGGCCTCGAGCAGCGGGGAGAGCCGGGGCAGCGCCTCCCCGGTCAGAGCGACGCGGATCAGGCGATGGTCGGCCCGGGCGGCCAGGGCCGCGGTCATCCGGGCGTGGGGGCCGGTTTCATCAGCCCCATGGTCAGCATCACCCCGACGGTGGCGCCCTTGATCGGTCGCAGCAGGCCGAGCGCGAGCACCAGGCTGAGCGGCACGAAGATGGCGGTCATGGTCGCGGTGGAGGGGTTCCAGCCGCGCTGCACCAGCACCAGCAGGGCCACCACCATGTGGCCGACGATGACGATGGTGAAATAGGGCGGGGCGTCGTCGGCCCGCGCCTGGCCCAGCGGCGCCGCGCAGTGCGCGCAGACCGAAACGACACGGAGGAAGCCCTGGAACACCGGCGCCTGGCCGCAGGCCGGGCAGCGGCAGCGCAAGCCCCGTGCCATGGCGGTGGGCACCGTGGGCATCGGCCAAGCGGGTGGCGCGGCGCTGGAGTTGAGCGGCCAGTGGGCAGGGGGCATGGGCCAGACCGAACGGTAATTCGCGGGTGCAACATAGGACCGCGCGCGGGCTGGCGCCAACCGAAATCGGCATTGCTGCCATCCGCCCCCCCATACCAGCCTGCGTTGACCCATGGCGCATGGGCCAACGCAGGCTGGTATCGAGTCTTGCGTCGCGCGCCGTCGTCCGCCAACCCGGGGCGCAATGCCAGCCGGTCGAGTGGCCGCAAGGGGGGGCCATTCAGCCGGCTGATATCCTGCCGCCGGCGCTACGCGATGGCTCGTCGCCTGGACGGCATGCCGCCGGTATGGTCTTGATCTCGTGCCCAGCCGTCACGCCAACCCTGCGCGCGATACGGTCGGCCGAAGGGGGCGACCGTGTCAGAGCGTGAAACGCAATCGAACCGGTCAAAGAACGCCCGTTGTCATGTCTCGGGTTGTCGTGCGGCGTCGGCGGCTGGCGGGCATTCCTTCAGCGACGCTCAACCGGCGGCGGGGCGAGCCAGCGGGCGGGCGCGCCGCGCCGCGCTTTCGGAACCGTCGGCGCTGCGGGTAGCCGGCAGCGGCGCCAGCGCGCCGCGCAGGAACCCGGCGGCGTAAGCCAGCCGCCAGCGGGCGCCGATCAGCACCGGGAGCGACCCCGGCACCAGGCCGAGCGGGGCGAACAGCGCCGCCACCGAAGCCCGCCGCGCGGCTTCCTGCCAGAGCGCCGGCCGCTCGGCGCCGAGGCGGCGGCTGCGCGCGGCCGAAACGCCCTGCCAGTGCATCCGGCGCAGCAGCCAAGCGGGGGTCAGCCGCGCGGCGGCGATGTCGTGGTGGACCACGGGGCGGGAGTCGTAGCGCACCGCCAGCCCCGCCGCGCCCAGTCGGAAGGCAGCCTCGGTTTCCTCGTCCGACAGCAGGGTGGCGCCGTCGCGGCCCAGCACCTCGGCGAAGCCCCCGACGGCCCGGAGCGGGGCGGCGCGGACCAGCAGGTTGGCCCCGCAGGGGCCGAGGTCGGGCGGCAGGTCCGGGGCGCCGTAGGGGGCGGTCCCCTCGGCCTCGACGATCGAAAGGACGCCGCGCAGGCGGGGCGGCCACCAGCGCGGCAGCGGTACTTCCCACACCGGCAGCACCCGTCCGCCGATCATCGCCGCATCCGGGGCGTCGGCGATGGCGGTGCGTGCCTGCATCGCCCAGTCGGGCGCCGGGGTCGCATCGTCATCCAGATAGGCGATCCAGGGCGCGGTGGCCGCCGCGGCGGCGGCATTGCGCGCGCGCGACAGGCCGGGACGGTCCAGCCGGATCAGCCGCGCCCCGGGGCAGACCGCCACCACATGGCGTAGCGCGCGCTGCGCGGGGGCGGCGGAGGCGCTGTCGATCACCAGGATTTCGAGCCCGGCGGCCTGCGGCATGAGCGCGGCGAGGCAGCGCGCCACCGCCCCTGGACGGTCGTGGGTGCAAATGCAGACGCTGAGCGCGGGACTGTCCATCGGCCCCGCGTAGCAAGCGGATGTTGCCGAAGCGTTAGCGCGGCCGGCCGATCCCGCTGACGCTGAACCCGGCTGCCGTCAGTGCGGCGGGGTCATAGACGTTGCGGAGGTCCACCACCACCCGACCGGCCATCGCCTGCGCCAGCCGCTCCGGCGCCAGGGCGCGGAAGACGTTCCACTCGGTCACCAGCACCAGCGCGTCCGCGCCCGCCGCCGCGTCCAGCGCGTCGTGGCAGAAGATCGTGCCGGGCGGCAGGAGCGGGCGCGCCTGGTCCATCCCCTCCGGGTCGAAGGCGCGGATACTCGCCCCCCCCTCGGCCAGCCGCCAGATCAGCGGCACCGAGGGCGCCTCCCGCATGTCATCGGTTTCCGGCTTGAAGGTGAGGCCCAGCACGGCGATGGTTTTGCCGCGCACCGACCCGCCGCAGGCGGCCAGCACGCGCCCGGCCATGCCGGCCTTGCGGGCATCGTTGACCGCCACCGTGGTCTCGACCAGCCGCATCGGCGCGCCGTGCTCCTGGGCGATGCGCATCAGCGCCAGCGTGTCCTTGGGGAAGCAGGAGCCGCCGAATCCGGGGCCGGGATGGAGGAACTTCCGCCCGATCCGCCCGTCGAGGCCGATGCCGCGCGCCACGTCATGCACGTCGGCGCCGGTCTTCTCGCACAGATCGGCGATCTCGTTGATGAAGGTGACCTTCATCGCCAGGAAGGCGTTGGCGGCGTATTTGGTGAGTTCCGCGGTCTCGAGCGCGGTGAACACGATCGGCGCTTCGATCAGATAGAGCGGACGGTAGAGCCGGCGCAGCACGTCGCGGGCGCGCTCGGTCTCGGCGCCGATCACCACCCGGTCGGGGCGCATGAAATCGCCGATGGCGCTGCCCTCGCGCAGGAATTCCGGGTTGGAGGCGACGTCGAAGGCGAGATCCGGGCGGGCGGCGCGGACGATCTCGGCGATGTGCCGCCCGGTGCCAACGGGGACGGTGGATTTGGTGACGATCACCGCATAGCCGGTGAGCGCCCGGGCCACCTGCTCGGCCGCCGCATAGACATAGCTGAGGTCGGCGTGGCCGTCGCCGCGGCGCGTCGGGGTGCCGACGGCGATGAAAACCGCTTCGGCGCCGGCGAGCGCGGCGGCGAGGTTGTCGGTGAAGGCCAGCCGCCCGGCGGCGACGTTGGCGGCCACCAGCGGCTCGAGGCCCGGCTCATAGATCGGCATCCGCCCCTCGCGGAGGGCGGCGAGCCGGGCGGGGTCGGTCTCGACCACCGTGACCTCGGTGCCGAATTCGGCGAAGCAGGCACCGGAGACGAGGCCGACATAGCCGCCGCCGATCATCGCAATGCGCATGGAATACCTCCTGCGGCGACCGATGCGCCGATGTGGCTGACGGCAGCCTGACGGGGCGGCGGGTAGCAACTGCGCCGGGGCGGAACAAGGGGGGAGGTGCGGACGCGAAGCTGCGCCGCAAGGGGAACGATTGGAATTTCCGTAACTTGACGCAGGTCCTTCAGGCGCCGACAGATGATCCGAGGATGCCGGAGGTCAAGGCTGGGGCGTGCGATGCTGGGTCTGCGCAGTCTGTTGCTGGGTGCCGCGTCCACCGGCCTGGTGATCGGCGTGATGATGGCGGCCTCGGCGTCCCCGTCCCTGCCGCCGCCGTCGCTGCCGCGGGTGATGGCCGCGCGACCGCCCCGCCCGCGCCCCGCTCGCGTCGCCTCGCTGCCGCCGCGCCTGGCGGGGGATCTGCGCGTGCTCTGGCGGGATGTCCGCACCCGGTTCCCGGCGCCGACGGATGGCGCGTTGGTGGTTGTCGATGTTCACACGCAACGGCTCTACCTGCTGCGTCGCGGCCGGGTCGCCGATGTCTGGCCGGTCTCCACGGCGATCGAGGGCATCGGCCAGGAGGCGCATAGCGATGCGACCCCGGTGGGCGTGTTCCGGGTGGCTCGCAAGATCGGCGCCGGGCTGCCGTCCGAGGCGGTGCTGCGCGACCAGGTCGCGACCGGGCGGATCGTGGCGCCGGTGCGCGCGCCCGACGATCTCGCCGCCAGCCGTTGGATCACCACCCGCATCCTGTGGCTGACCGGGCTGCAACCGGGCTGGAACGAGGGCGGGGACGACGATACGTTTATGCGGCACATCTACATCCACGGGACCGCCAATCTGGGGATGCTGGGGCGGCCTGCCTCGCATGGATGCGTGCAGATGGCGCCACGCGCGGTGATGGCGCTCTATCGCGCGGTGCCGGTGGGTACGCCGGTGCTGATTACCCCGGGCACCGGACGGGTGGCGGCGATTCCTGGGCCCGGGTTCGGCTGATCCGCATCCGCCCGGCGGGCGGGTATTCGCTCAGCCCGGCTCCCGGAACAGGATCGAGGCGTTGGTGCCGCCGAAGCCGAAGCTGTTGGACAGCGCCACGCGGATCCGCCGCTCCTGCGCCACTTTCGCCACCCGGTCGATGACGCTCGCCCGGCTCGGGGCATCCAGATTGAGGGTCGGCGGGGCGATGCCGTCGCGGATTGCCATGATCGAGAAGATCGCCTCGATCGCGCCGGCCGCGCCCAGCAGATGGCCGGTGGCGGATTTGGTGGAGGACATCGCCAGCCCCGGCGCGGCATCGCCGAAGAGCCGTTCCACCGCTTCCAGCTCGAGATCGTCGCCGAGCGGGGTGGAGGTTCCGTGCGCGTTGACGTACTGCACCTGATCGGGGGTGAGGCGGCCGTTGCGCAGCGCCGCCCGCATGGAGCGGAAAGCGCCGTCATGATGCTCGGCCGGGGCGGTGATGTGATAGGCGTCGCCCGACATCCCATAGCCGGCCACTTCGGCGTAAATCCGGGCGCCCCGCTTGCGGGCGTGTTCCAGCTCCTCGAGCACCAGCACCCCGGCGCCCTCCCCCATCACGAAGCCGTCGCGGTCCTTGTCCCACGGCCGGGAGGCCTCGGTCGGGCGGTCGTTGAAGCTCGTGGACAGCGCGCGGGAGGCCGCGAAGCCGGCGATGCCGATCTCGCAGACGGTGGCTTCCGCCCCGCCGGCCACCATCACCTCGGCATCGCCGAGCTGGATCAGCCGCGCCGCGTCGCCGATGGCATGGACCCCGGTGGCGCAGGCGGTCACCGCGCAGTGATTCGGCCCCTTGAACCCGTATTTGATCGAGACGTTGCCGGAGGCCAGGTTGGCCAGCGCCGAAGGGATGAAGAACGGCGACAACCGCCGCGCCCGCCCGGCCCCCACCACCAGCGAGGCCTCGTAGATGGTCTGCAAGCCGCCGATGCCGGAGCCGATCATCACCCCGGTGGCGCAGCGGTCATCCTCGGTCTCCGGGGTCCAGCCGGACTCCTCCACCGCCTCGGTTGCGGCGACCAGGGCGAGATGGATGAAGCGATCCATCTTCTTCTGGTCCTTGACCGGAATCCATTCGTTGACGTCGAGCCCGCCCTCGGCGCGGGTGCCCGCCGGCACCTGGCCGGCGACCCGGCAGGGGCTGTCCTTGGGGTCGAACGCCGTGATGGCGCCGATGCCCGAATGCGCCTCGGTCAGCCGACGCCAGACATGGGGCACGCCCAGGCCCAGCGGGCTGACGATGCCCATTCCCGTGACCACCACGCGCCGCATGGCTCGCCCTCCGCGTGCGCGCTCAGGCCGCTTTCTGCTTTTCGATGTAGTCGATCGCGTCCTTGACGGTGCTGATCTTCTCGGCCGCGTCCTCGGGGATCTCGACGCTGAAGGCTTCCTCGAAGGCCATCACCAGCTCGACCGTATCCAGGCTGTCGGCGCCGAGATCGTCGATGAACGAGGCTTCGGGGGTGACTTTCGCCTCCTCGACGCCCAGATGTTCGACCACGATCTTCTTCACCTTGTCGGCGATTTCGCTCATCGGACTGGCAACTCCTGGCTGGTAAGGGGGGCCCCGCTCCGGGGGCCTGTGCGGACGGGCCGCGCGCTTGCGACGGCGGCGCTTAGCATGGTTGCGGCGTGGCGCCAACGCCGCCTGGACCCTGCCTTCAGGGCATCGCCATCCCGCCGTTCACGTGCAGGGTGGCGCCGGTGACCCAGCCGGCCTCCTCGGAGGCGAGATAGACCACCGCAGCGGCGATGTCTTCCGGCGCGCCCAGCCGGCCGAGCGGGATCGCCCCGCCGATGCGCGCCTTCTGTTGTTCGGACAGCTTGTCGGTCATTGGCGTGACCACGAATCCGGGGGCGACGGCGTTCACGGTGATCCCCCGCGAGGCCACTTCCTGCGCCAGCGCCTTGGTCATGCCGAGCAGCCCGGCCTTGGCGGCGGCGTAGTTGGCCTGGCCCGGGTTGCCGGTGGTGCCCACGACCGAGCCGATGCCGATGATCCGTCCCGCCCGCCGGCGCACCATGCCGCGCAGCGCGGCGCGGGCCAGCCGGAACGGGGCCGAGAGATCGACGTCCAGCACCGTCTGCCAGTCGGCGTCGGTCATGCGCAGTGCCAGCATGTCGCGGGTCAGGCCGGCATTGTTGACCAGGATGGCGAGCGGCCCGGCGGCGGCTTCGGCCGCGACCACCAGCGCGTCGGCCGCGGCCGGGTCCGCGAGATCGGCCGGGCAGACATGGGCGCGTTCGCCGAGCCCGGCGGCGAGCGCGTCGAGAGCGTCGCGCCGCGTGCCCGACAGCACCACCGTCGCCCCCTGGGCGTGCAGCGCGCGGGCGATGGCCGCACCGATGCCGCCGGAGGCGCCGGTCACCAGCGCGGTCTTGCCGTCGAGACGGAACATGCGGATCTCCCGGGTCGCCTACAGGGCCTTGAGCACCGCCTCGACCTCGGCCGGGGTGCCGGCGGCGGCCACCGTGGCGTCCGGGGCGATGCGGCGGATCAGCCCGCCCAGAACCTTGCCGGCGCCCAGTTCGACGAAGCTGTCGATGCCCATCGCCGTCATCGCCGCCACGCTTTCGCGCCAGCGCACGGTGGCGGTCACCTGGCGGACCAGCAGGTCACGGATCTCATCGGGGTCGGTGGCCTTGGCGGCGGAGGCATTGGCCACCACCGGCACCACCGGCGGGCGGGGCGGAGTCGCCGCCAGCGCCTCGGCCATCACCGCCGCCGCCGGGGCCATCAGCGCGCAGTGGAACGGTGCCGAGACCGGCAGCAGCATGGCGCGGCGGATGCCGCGGGCGCGGGCGATCTCGACCGCGCGCTCCACCGCGGTGCGGTGGCCGGACACCACCACCTGGCCGCCGCCATTGTCGTTGGCGGGGTCGATCACCTCGCGCGCCGGCGGGTCCGAGTCGGGGACCGGGGCGGCGGCGGCGCAGATCTCGGCGGCCTGGTCGGGCTCCACCCCCAGCAGGGCGGCCATCGCGCCGAGGCCCGGGGGCACCGCGCGCTGCATCGCCTCCCCGCGCCGGCGCAGCAGGGCGGCGGCGGTGGCGATGTCGAACGCGCCGGCGGCGGCCAGCGCCGCGTATTCGCCGAGCGAGTGGCCGGCCACCAGCGCGGCCTTCTCGCGCAACGTGAATCCGCCCTCCGCTTCCAGCACCCGGAGCGTGGCCAGCGAAACCGCCATCAGCGCCGGCTGGGCGTTGGCGGTGAGGGTGAGCTCCTCGGCCGGCCCCTCGAACATCAGCTTCGAGAGTTTCTGCTTGAGGGTTTCGTCCACTTCCTCGAAGACCGCGCGGGCGGCGGCGAAGGCGGCGGCGAGGTCGCGGCCCATCCCCACCGCCTGGCTGCCCTGGCCGGGAAAAACGAACGCATGGACGGGCATGGGCGGGTTCCGCGTCGTGGAGGTGCGGCGGGGTAATCGGCCGGTCAGGTGGTGTCAATCTCGGGGAGAGTCTCGGTTTGCCAAGCGGGCCGGCGCCGATTTCAAACCGATACTTCGCCCACTCGTGCGCGGGGCAGGATTTCCGCGCCTGCGCGGCCTTCGCCCTTGCAAAATACCGGGCCCTGGCGCACATGGGCGTCCGTTTTGGACAGACGGCCACCAGCAGGCCGACACCTCGGGCGCGACCAAGCTGCTTCCCGCGCGGAAGCCTTGCCGCGCCCGTCGTGGTATGGAGACACCTATGCCCGCCACCGACCTCGCCCGCATCCGCAATATCGGCATCACCGCGCATATCGACGCCGGCAAGACCACCACCACCGAGCGGATTCTCTATTACACCGGCGTGTCGCACAAGATCGGCGAGGTCCACGACGGCAACACCACCACCGACTACATGGAGCAGGAGCGGGAGCGGGGGATCACCATCACCTCGGCCGCCGTGACGTGCGAGTGGAAGGACACCCGCATCAACATCATCGACACCCCCGGCCACATCGATTTCAACATCGAGGTGAACCGCAGCCTGCGGGTGCTGGATGGCGCGGTCTTCATCATCGAGGGCGTGGCCGGCGTGCAGCCGCAGTCGGAGACCAACTGGCGCCTGGCCGACCGCTACAACGTGCCGCGCGTCATCTTCATCAACAAGCTCGACCGCACCGGGGCCGATTTCTTCCGCGCCTTCGCCACCCTGAAGGAAAAGCTGGATATCGTCGCGCTGGCGTTGCAGCTGCCGATCGGGATCGAGGACAAGTTCCTGGGCGTGGTCGATCTGGTGCGGATGAAGGCGATCGTGTGGGAGGGCGGCGAACTCGGGGCCAAGTTCCACGAGGAGGAGATTCCCGCCGATCTCGCCGAGCAGGCCAAGGAGTATCGTCAGACCCTGCTCGACACCGCGCTGTCGGTCGATGACGCGGCGATGGAGGAGTATTTCGAGCACGGTGACGTCGCCGAGGAGACGCTCAAGCGCTGCATCAAGACCGGCACCATCTCCGGCGCCTTCCGTCCGGTGCTCTGCGGCACCGCCTTCAAGAACAAGGGCGTGCAGCCGCTGCTCGATGCGGTGATCGACTATCTGCCGTCGCCGGTCGATGTGCCGGGCATCAGCATCGCCGCCGCCGAGGGCGAGGAGGACGGGGAGCATTCCGACCGTCGCCGCATCAAGGCCGATCCGGACGCGCCCTTCGCCGGGTTGGCGTTCAAGATCATCAACGACAAATACGGCACGCTCACCTTCGTGCGGGTCTATGCCGGCACCCTGAAATCCGGCGACACGGTGCTGAACACCACCAAGGACCACCGCGAGCGCATCGGGCGGATGTTCCAGATGCACGCCGACAAGCGCGCCGAGATCAAGGAGGTTTCGGCCGGCGACATCGCCGCCTTCGTCGGCTTGAAGGACACCGGCACCGGCGACACCCTGGCCGCGCCGTCCGATCCGGTGGTGCTCGAGCGGATGGCCTTCCCGGTGCCGGTGATCGATATCTCGGTGGAGCCGCGGACCAAGGATTCGATCGAGAAGATGTCGATCGGGCTGCAGAAGCTGGCCGGGGAAGACCCCAGCCTGCGGCTGCGCACCGATCAGGAGAGCGGCCAGACCATCCTGTCCGGGATGGGCGAGCTGCATCTCGAGATCATCATCGACCGGCTGCGGCGCGAATACGGTGTCGAGGCGAATATCGGCGCCCCGCAGGTGGCTTACCGGGAAACCATCACCCGTCCGCATACCGAGACCTACACCCACAAGAAGCAGACCGGCGGCTCGGGCCAGTATGCCGAGGTGAAGATCACCTTCGAGCCGATGGAGCGTAACGGCGGCGTGGTGTTCGAGAACGCGGTGGTCGGCGGCTCGGTGCCGCGCGAATACATCCCGGCGGTGGAGAAGGGCATCAAGGTGCAGGCCGAGACCGGCGTGCTGGCCGGCTTCCCGACGGTGGATTTCAAATACACCCTGGTGGACGGCAAGTACCACGACGTGGACAGTTCCGCGCTGGCTTTCGAGATCGCCGGCAAGGCCTGCTTCCGCGACGGCATGAAGAAGGCCAACCCGATCATCCTGGAACCGATCATGGACGTGGAAGTCACCACGCCGCAGGATCACGTGGGCGATGTCGTGGGCGACCTCAACCGCCGCCGCGGGATGATCCAGAACCAGGAGAGCTCGGGCTCCACCATCATCGTGCGTGCGCATGTTCCGCTGAAGGAGATGTTCGGCTACATTTCCGACCTGCGCAGCATGACCAAGGGGCGGGCCAGCTTCACCATGCAGTTCCACCACTACGATCCGGTGCCGCGGAACATCGCGGAAGAGATCATGGCCAAGAGCGCATGACGGTGGGTGTCTGAGATGCCGGCGCCCCGGTTGCACTGGACACGGGGGCGCACGGAAGACGGCGCGGGCCGGCCCCGCGCCCGCGAATGGATCGGGCTGGACGACGCCGGCGAGACCATCGCCCGCGTCGTTCGCTTGCGCGGGCCGATTCGCTTCACCTGGCGCGAATACCGCGCGGTGGCGCTGGACGAGCAGGCCAAGGTGGTGGAGCTGCGCCCCGACATCCCGCGCGGCGCCGCTTGGCTCGCCTGCGTCGGCGGCCAGGTGGTGGGGCGGGCGGCGTTGCCGCTGCAAGCGGTGCGCCGGGCCGAGGCGGCGCTCGCGGGGGAGTAGCGAGTCCGCGCGAAAACCCGCATACGTTGTATCAAATCTCCTTGGTTCCCGCATCGGTTGTAGGTTAGCCTGCGCCCCGGCAGCAAAAGGCAGCCCCGATGTCCGACTCCGCCCCGGCCCCGAAACTCATCACCTTCCACCGCTTCGTGCCGGAGGCCCGATTCCCGATGCGCGCCGACCGCTCGGCCGCCGGCTCGCTGCCGACTCGCGCCTTCCGCTACTGCGAACCGGCCACCTCGGCCGCCGCCTTCGGCTACTACCTGTTTCCGCCCACCAGCTTCACCCTGATGTGGGATGGCCACACGGTCCGCTGGAGCTTCCAGGGCGCCGGCCAGTGGCAGCCGCTCACCGCCGCCCAGTTCCCCGGCTTCCGCGACCGCTTCGACGCCGCGGCCCCGGAGGAAATCAAGGAATTCTCCCCGCCCTTCGTCGGCGCCTTGCAGGAACCGGGGCTGATCCAGCTCTGGACCGGCTATGTGATCCGCACCGCCCCGGGCTGGAGCAGCCTGGTGCGCGCGCCCGCCAACATCCCCCGCCACGGCGGCTACGAGACGTTCGAGGGGATCGTCGAGACCGACCGCTG
Source organism: Pseudomonadota bacterium (assembly GCA_021807785.1). Lineage (GTDB taxonomy): Bacteria > Pseudomonadota > Alphaproteobacteria > Acetobacterales > Acetobacteraceae > JAJZVS01. The sequence continues at coordinate 4,014 of JAKBCO010000063.1, read as the reverse complement.
GTTCGGCCCGCTCATCATCAATCTGCGCCTGACCAAGACCGATTTCCCGATCGAGTTCCGCGCCGATTTCCCGCTGATCCAGGTCCAGCCGCTGCCGCGGCAGGCCTATGACGACGCCCATCTCAACAATTACGAGATCGTCCCCGATCTCGCCGGCCTGCGGCCGGAAGACTGGGACGCCTATTACGACACGGTGGTGCGCCCGAACACGCAGGAGAACCGCCCGCGCGGACACTACGCCGCCGCCGCCCGCAAGCGCCGGGCGCAGGAGGAGCGGGAGGGGCCGGCCAGCTGACTCAGTGCCGGCTGACCCCCGTGCCGGCGGGATCAGCGCAACAGCCCCGCCGCCAGCACCACGCCCAGATTATACAGCACATGCAGCGCCACCGCCGGGCGGATGGAGCGGTAGCGCAGCCGCAGCCAGGCCGCTCCCGCCGCCATCACCGTCACGTCCAGGAAGCCCGGCGGGTATTGCAGCTTCTCCGGCGCGTGGACGGCGACGAACAGCAGCGTCGCCAGCACCGCCGCCCCGCGCGCGCCCAGCCGCGGCGCGAAGGCGGCGATCAGCGCGCCGCGGAACAGGAACTCCTCCACCAGCGGGGCGGCCAGCACCACCAGCCCCAGCGCCGGGATCAGCATCGGCCCGGGCGCCAGCAGCGCGGGGAAGGCGGAATGGCGCAGCGCCGTGGGGGGCACCGGGAACCGCCACAGCATCAGCCCGGCCGCGGCAATCGCCACCACCGCCGCGGCCAGGGCGGCCGGGTAGGCGCGCCACGGGGCGGGGCACCAGGCCAGCCCCTCCGCGCCGCCGGCGGTGAGCCGGGGGCCAGCGCGGCGGCGCAGCCAAGCCACCGTCCCCAGCGCCGAGGCCAGGTAGCCGGCGATGATCGCCGCGGCCAGGAAGCCGGCATCCGGCGTGCCCACCGGCCGGTGCGCCAGCCGCAGCGCGAGCGCGCGCAGGAAGATCGCCGCCGCGGTCAACGCCGCCTGACCCAGGAAGAACCCGCCCAGCGCGGCCAGCCCTTGCCAGGGGCCGAATCGCGGCGGCGGGACCGCCGGGACCGACCACGGGTTGGCGGGTTCGGACGCCTCGGGCATGGTGTTCTCCATCGCGGGGGGATCATGCCCGAGCTGCTGACCATCGGCTACGAAGCCAGTACCATCGCCGCGGTGACCGACGCGCTGCGCGCGGCCGGGACGGCGCTGCTGATCGACGTGCGCGCGGTGCCGCAGTCGCGCAAGCCCGGCTTTTCCCGCCGGCTGCTGGAGGCGGCGATGACCGAGGCCGGGATCGGCTATGTGCATCTGCAACCGCTCGGCACACCGAAGCCGGGGCGGGACGCGGCGCGGGCCGGGCATCCGGCGGTGATGGAACGCATTTTTCGCGCGCATATGGCGGGCGACGCGCCGCAGGCGGCATTGGCGCAAGCGCGGGGGCTCGCCGCCGGGCAGCGCGCCTGCCTGCTGTGCTTCGAGCGCGACCCGGCGCACTGCCATCGCCGGCTGGTGGCGGAGATGATCGCCGCCGAGACCGGGCAGTCCATCGTGCATCTGACCCCGGCGAGCTGATCGCCGAACCGCAGGAGTTCCCCCATGCAGACCCGTCCCTTCGGCCGCACCGGCCTCGCTGTCTCCACCCTCGGCTTCGGCTGCGGCGCGGTGGGCGGGCTGATGGTGCGCGCGGCCCCGGCCGAGCGCGAACGCGCGGTGGCGATGGCGCTCGATGCCGGAGTGAATTATTTCGATACCGCTCCGCAATACGGCAACGGGCTGTCGGAGACCCATCTGGGCGAGATCCTGGCACGGCTGAAACCGGCGGTGATCGTCGGCACCAAGGTGCGCATCGCCGATGCCGAGAAAGGCGACCTGGCGGGCGCCATCGCGCGATCGATGGATGCCAGCCTCGGCCGGCTGGGGCGCGATCACGTCGATCTGATCCAGTTGCACAACCCGATCACCGCGGCGGACGAACCGGGCGCCATCCCGGCCGCGCGCGTGCTGGCCGAGGTGGTGCCGGCGTTCCAGCGGCTGGTCGAGGCCGGCAAGAGCCGCTTCTTCGGCATCACCGCGATCGGCGAGACCGATGAGGTGCTGCGGGTGGTGGACAGCGGGGCGATGTTCACCGGCCAGGTGAGCTATAACCTGCTCAACCCCTCGGCCGGGCGGGCGATGCCGCACGGGCTGCCGGGGCAGGATTACGGGCTGCTGCTCGAGCGGATGCGGCGCGCGGGGATGGGTGCCATCGGCATCCGCGCGCTGGCGGCAGGGGCCCTGGCCGGGGAGGCGTCGCGCCACCCGATCGCCTCGGCGCCGCCGCCGCCGATCGGCTCGGCCGGCAGCTACGAGGCGGATCTGGCCCATGCCGAGGTGCTGCGCGCGCTGGTGACGGAAGGTTACGCCGCCAGCATGGCCGAAGCGGCGACGCGCTTCGTCATCACCGGGCCGTTGATCTCTACCGCGTTGGTGGGCATCGCCTCGGTGGAGCAGTTCGCCGCCGCGCTGGCGGCGGTGGCGAAGGGGCCGCTGCCGGCGGCGGCGCTGGAGCGGGTGGCGGCGCTGTGGCGGGAGCTGGCGGCGCGGGCCGGCTGAGGTTCCGCGCTCAGCCGGGCCGCAGGATCAGCGCCCGCTCGATGCCGGCCAGATCGGCGCGGAAGCTGGGGAGGAACCCGGCCGCTTCGGCCAGCCCCGCCACCGCTGGCGCCTGACCCGCCCCCAGTTCCAGGATGGCGATTCCTCCGGGCGCCAGCAGACCGGGCAGGGCGGGCAGCAGCGCGCGGTAGGCGGCCAGCCCGTCGGCCCCGCCATCCAGCGCCGAGGCCGGCTCGTGGCGGGCCACCTCCGGCATCAGCCCCGGGATGGCGGCGGTTTCGATATAGGGAGGGTTGCTCAGGATCAGGTCGAACCGGCCGGCGAGCGGCGCGGCCCAGTCGGCGCAGAGGAAGGCCGCACGCCCGGCGAGCCCCGTCCGGGCGGCGTTGGCGCGGGCGAGTGCCGCGGCCGCCGGCACACGGTCGATGCCCAGGCCCCAGGCGCTGGGGAACTCGCTGAGCGCGGCCAGCAGCAGGCAGCCGGTGCCGGTGCCGAGGTCGAGGATGCGCCCGGTGCTCGCCGGGGCGGTGGCGAGCGCGGCCTCGATCAGGGTTTCCGAATCCGCGCGCGGGATCAGCGTGACCGGGGAGACCAGCAGATCGAGGCTCCAGAATTCGCGGCTGCCGGTGATGAGGGCGAGCGGGGTGCCGGCGGCGCGACGGGCCAGCCCGGCGGCGAAGGCGGCCGCGGCGTCGGGCGGGAGCGGGAGGTCGGCGCCGCCGAACAGCGCTGCCGGGGTCACGCCGAGCGCATGGGCCAGCAGCAGGCGGGCTTCCCGGCGCGGCTCCGGCAGATGCGCGAGACGTGCCGCGCCGTGGGCCAGGGCCTCGCCCGCGGTCACCCCTCGGCGGCCAGGCGGGCGGCCTGGTCCTCGGCGGTCAGCGCGTCCACGAATTCGTCGAACTCGCCGGCCATCACGCGGTCGATCTTGTAGAGCGTGAGGTTGATGCGGTGGTCGGAGACGCGGCCTTGCGGGAAATTATAGGTGCGGATGCGCTCCGATCGATCGCCGGTGCCGACCTGCGACTTGCGGTCGGCGGCGCGGGTCGCATGGAGCGCCGCGCGCTGTTGCTCATAGAGTCGCGCGCGCAGAATCTTCATCGCCTTGGCGCGGTTCTTGTGCTGCGATTTCTCCTCCTGCATCGTCACCACGATGCCGGTGGGCAGATGGGTGATGCGGACCGCGCTTTCGGTCTTGTTCACATGCTGCCCGCCGGCGCCGGAGGCGCGATAGACGTCGATGCGCAGGTCGCCCTCGTCGATCTGGACGTCCACCTCCTCGGCCTCGGGCAGCACCGCGACGGTGACGGTGGAGGTGTGGATGCGTCCCTGGGATTCGGTGGCCGGTACCCGCTGCACGCGGTGGACGCCGGATTCGTATTTCAGCCGGGCGAAGACGCCGCGCCCGGTGATCTCGGCGATTCC
>JAKBCO010000062.1:8364-15363 GCA_021807785.1 Pseudomonadota bacterium | reverse complement strand
TGAACGCGGATACCACCGCGGTCATGCAATGCATCCAGGGCGACCTGTTCCGCGATTTCCCGACCCTGCGCTTCGTCATCCCGCATGGCGGCGGGGCGGCGCCGTATCACTGGGGCCGGTTCCGCGGCCTCGCGCAGGAATTGAAGAAGCCGCTGCTGTCGGAGCACCTGCTGGGCAACATCTTCTTCGACACCTGCGTCTATCATCAGCCGGGGATCGACCTCCTGACCCGGGTGATTCCGATCGACAACATCCTGTTTGCTTCCGAGATGATCGGGGCGGTCAAGGGGATCGACCCGGAGACCGGGCATCATTTCGACGACACCAAGCGCTACATCGAGACCGCTTCGATCGATCCGGTGCAGCGCCACAAGATCTACGAGGGCAACGCGCGCCGGGTCTATCCGCGCCTCGACGCGGCGCTGAAGGCGCGCGGGCGATGAGCGGGCCCGGCACCGAGATCGGCGTGGTGTATCGCAGCATCGCCCGCGCCGATGCCGCCGCCGTCGCCCGGCTGGCCACCCAGGGGGTGGCCACCGTTCACGAGGCGATGGGCCGGGTCGGGCTGATGCGCCCCAGGCTGCGCCCGATCTACCCGGGGGCGAAGCTCTGCGGCCCCGCCGTCACCGTGCTGCTGCAACCCGGGGACAACTGGATGCTGCACGTCGCCGCCGAGCAGATCCGGCCCGGCGACGTGGTGGTGGCGTCATGCACCTCCGATTGCGATGACGGCTTTTTCGGCGAGCTGCTCGCCACCTCCTTCCGCGCCCGCGGCGCGGTGGGGCTGGTGATCGAGGGCGGCGCGCGCGACGTCGCCGATCTCACCCGCATGGGCTTTCCGGTCTTCTCGGCCGCGATCAGCGCCAAGGGCACGGTCAAGGCGAGCCTGGGGTCGGTGAACATCCCCATCGTCTGCGCGGGGCAGGTGGTGACGCCGGGCGATGTGGTGCTGGGCGACGACGACGGGCTGGTGGTGGTGCCGGCGGCGCGCGCCGAGGCCGCCGCCACCGCCGCCGAGAAGCGCACCGCCAACGAGGAGGCCAAGCGGGCGAAGCTCGCCGCCGGCGTGCTCGGGCTCGACCTCTACGACATGCGTCCGGCGCTCGAAAAAGCAGGGCTGCGCTATGTCGGCTGAGTTCGTGAAAACCCCGGGCTGGCTCGATTGGTACGCGAACCCATCGAAGCCGCGCTACCGGCCGCCGCCGGGGGCGGTGGACGCGCATTGCCATGTTTTCGGCCCCGGGGCCGAGTTCCCGTTCGCGCCGGAACGCAAATACACCCCGTGCGATGCCTCCAAGGCGCAGCTCTACGCGCTGCGCGACCATCTCGGTTTCGCGCGCAACGTGGTGGTGCAGGCGACCTGCCACGGCGCCGACAATGCCGCCATGATCGATGCGCTGGTGCATTCGGGCGGGCGCGCGCGCGGCGTCGCCACCGTGCGCGGGGCGGTGACCGATGCCGCGCTCGCCGCCATGCACCGTGACGGCGTGCGCGGCGTGCGCTTCAACTTCCTCAAGCGGCTGGTCGATTTCACCCCGCGCGAGGAGCTCATCGCGATCGCGGGCCGCATCGCCCCGCTGGGCTGGCATATCGTGATCTATTTCGAAGCCCCCGATCTGCCGGAGCTGTGGGACTTCTTCACCGCCCTGCCGACCCCGGTGGTGGTGGATCACATGGGCCGGCCCGATGTCACGAAGCCGGTCGATGGGCCGGAATTCGCCCTGTTCCAGCGCCTGCTCGCCGAACATCCGAACATCTGGTCCAAGGTCACCTGCCCGGAACGCCTCAGCGTCGCCGGCCCGCCGGCGCTGGACGGCGAACGCGACGCCTATCGCGACGTCGTGCCGTTCGCACGGCGGCTGATCGAGCGCTTCCCCGACCGCGTGCTCTGGGGCACCGACTGGCCGCACCCGAACCTGAAGGGGCACATGCCCGATGACGGGCTGCTGGTGGATGTCATCCCCCACATCGCCCCCGATCCGGCGGCGCGGCAGCGCCTGCTGGTGAGCAACCCGATGCGCCTCTACTGGCCCGAGGAGATCTGATCGATGGCAAGGACGCTGCGCCTGGCGCTGGTCGGCCCCGGAGCATTCGGGGTGAAGCATCTGGAAGGGCTGCGCGCCATCCCGGATGTGGAGGTACCGGTGCTGGTCGGCCAACCGCTGGACCAGGCGCGCGCGGTAGCCGAGACCTTCGCCATCCCGACCGTGCTGCCCTCGCTCGACGGCGCGCTCGCCCGGCCCGACATCGACGCGGTGATCCTGGCCACGCCGACGCCGCTGCACGCCGCCCAGGCGATGGACTGCCTGCGCGCCGGCAAGCATGTGGAGGTGGAAATCCCGATGGCCGACAGCCTCGCCGATGCCGAGGCGCTGGCGGCCCTGGCCGCCGCATCCGGCAAGGTGGCGATGGTGGGCCACACCCGCCGCTTCAACCCCTCCCATCAATGGGTGCGGCGGAAGATCGCGGCCGGGACGCTGCGCATCCAGCAGCTGGACGTGCAGACCTATTTCTTCCGCCGGCGCAACCTCAACGCCCTGGGGCAGCCGCGCAGCTGGACCGACCATCTGCTCTGGCATCACGCCGCGCATACGATCGACCTGTTCCAGTATCAGACCGGATCGCCGGTCGTCGCCGCCAATGCCATCGCCGGGCCGATCCACCCCGAGCTCGGCATCGCCATGGATATGTCGATCCAGCTCAAGACCGCGAGCGGCGCCATCTGCACCCTGTCGCTGTCGTTCAACAACGACGGTCCGTTCGGCAGTTTCTTCCGCTATATCTGCGACAACGGCACCTACCTCGCCCGCTACGACGACCTTTTCGACGGCAAGGAGCAGAAGATCGACGTCTCCGCCGTGGACGTCTCGATGAACGGGATCGAATTGCAGGACCGCGAGTTCCTGGCCGCCATCCGCGAGGAGCGCGAGCCGAACGCCGCGGTGCGCCAGGTGCTGCCTTGCTACCAGGTGATGGGCGCGCTGGAGCGCCAGCTCGCCGCAGTCTGACCGCAACCGCCATGGAGGCCCGAGACATGTCCGCCGCCGCCACGCCCGAAATCCCGGGCACCGTCCTGTTCGATGGCCGGATGGCCATGCGAGGCTACCCGCTCAACAGGATGTGCTTCTCGTTCAACGAGGCCGCCAACCGCACCGCCTTCCTGGCCGACGAGGACGCCTATTGCGCCAAATACGGCCTGACGCCGGAACAGCGCGAGGCGGTCCGCCATCGCAACGTGCTGGAGCTGCTGGCCGCCGGCGGTAACGTTTATTACCTGGCGAAATTCGCGGGCATCCTCGGCCTCGACGTCCAGGACCTTGGCGCCCAGCAGACCGGCATGAGCAAGGACGCCTTCAAGGACAAGCTGCAAGCGGCAGGGAGATAGGATCATGGCAACCATCGTCGGCGCCGTCACCACCTCGCACGTGCCCTCCATCGGCGGCGCGATCGCCCGCCATCAGGAAGGGTCCGACTACTGGAAACCGTTCTTCGACGGGTTCGACGCCATCCATGCCTGGCTGCGCGAGGCGAAGCCGGACGTGGCGGTGGTGATCTACAACGACCACGGGCTCAACTTCTTCCTCGACAAGATGCCCACCTTCGCGGTCGGCGCCGCGGGCGAATACCGCAATGCCGACGAGGGCTGGGGCATCCCGGTGCTGCCGCCGTTCCCGGGCGATCCGGCGCTGTCGTGGCACATCATCGAAACCCTGGTGGCCCGGGAGTTCGACCCCGTCACCTGCCAGGAGATGCTGGTCGATCACGCCTTCACCCTGCCGATGAAGCTGCTCTATCCCGATGTCGAAGCCTGGCCGGTGAAATCGGTGCCGATCTGTATCAACACCGTGCAGCACCCGCTGCCCTCGGCCGCGCGCTGCTACCGGCTGGGCCAGGCGATCGGGGACGCCATCCGCGCCTGGCCGGGCGATGCGCGGGTGCTGGTGGTGGGCACCGGCGGGCTCTCGCACCAGCTGGACGGCAAGCGCGCCGGGCACATCAACAAGGACTTCGACCTGAAGTTCATGGAGAGCCTGACCGAGGACCCGGAATGGGCCACCCGGTTCACCAACCGCGAGCTGATCGCCGAGGTTGGCACCCAGGGGATCGAGTTGCTGATGTGGCTCGCCGCGCGCGGGACCCTGGGGCCGCGGGCGCGGCGGCTGCACAGCAACTACCACATCCCGATCTCCAACACCGCCGGCGGGACGATGCTGCTGGCCGCCTGATACGGTCGCCCCCTCGGCCGACCGGATCGCGCGCCCCGGTGGCCCGGCGGCTGCGCGCGACATCGAGACCATGCCGGCGGCGCGCCGTCCAAGCGACCAGCCATCGCGTGGCGCCGCCGGCATGACGCCACGCTGCCGCGCCGAGGGGACCGCTACCCCTCGGCCAGCAGCCGTGCCGCCTCGGCTCCGCGCAGGCGGGCCAGATCGTCCTGATATTTCAGCAATACCCCCAGCGTCTCGTCCACCACCGCCGGCGTGAGCGCGGTCTGGTCCAGCTGCGTGAGCGCGTTGGCCCAGTCGATCGTCTCCGCCACGCCTGGCAGCTTGAAGAGCTCCGCCCCGCGCAGCCGCTGCACGAAGGCCACCACCTGCGCCGAGAGCGCCGCCGGCACGCCGGGCGCGCGCACCGCCAGAATCGCCTGCTCCCGCGCCGCATCCGGGTAATCCACCCAGTGGTAGAGGCAGCGCCGGCGGATCGCGTCATGCACCTCGCGCGTGCGGTTCGAGGTCAGCACCACCACCGGCGGCGTGGTGGCGCGGATGGTGCCGTATTCGGGCACGGTGATCTGGAAATCCGCCAGCAGCTCCAGCAGGAACGCCTCGAACGGCTCGTCGGCGCGATCGAGCTCGTCGATCAGCAGAACCGAAGGCGGCAGGTCGGGATCGATCGCCGACAGCAACGGCCGCGCGGTCAGGAAGGGCCGGGAATAGATGTCGCGCCCCAGCAGCTCGCGGTCGGTCTCCCCGGCTGCCTCGGCCAGCCGGATCGCCATCAGCTGGCGGGCGTGATCCCACTCATAGGCGGCGGCGGCGAGGTCCATGCCGTCATAGCATTGCAGCCGCACCAGCCGCCGGCCGAGCCCGGCCGATAAGGCCTTGGCGATCTCGGTTTTGCCGGTGCCCGGTTCGCCTTCCAGGAACAGCGGGCGCCGCATCGCCAGCGCCAGATGCACCGTGGTCGCCAGCGCCGGATCGGCGATATAGCCCTGGCCCGACAGCAGCGCGGCGGTGGCCGCGACCGACTCCGGCAGCTCGGAGCCCGGCATTAAAGCAGCGGCACCACGATCAGATAGAACAGGATCAGCCACAGCACCCCGCCGATCCAGAACGCGAGGGGCAGGCCCATGGGTTCGCGCGGAACCATCGCCAGCCAGTTGACCGAGGGCGGCGGCGGCGAGGGGGCACGGGTCGGGGCGGCGGTTTCCGGGGTGGGGGCCATGGTCCGGGCAAGCTCCTTGGCGAAATTGTCGAAGAAGGCATCCGCCATCTGCTTGGCGGTGGAATCGATCAGCCGGGCGCCGAGCTGGGCGATCTTGCCGCCCACCTGCGCCTGCACCTCGTAGCGCAGCACCGTGCCCTCGGGCGCATCCGTCAGATGCACGCTGGCGCCGCCCTTGGCGAAGCCGGCAACCCCGCCCTGGCCCTCGCCGGCGATGCGGTAGCCGTTCGGGGCATCGATCTCCGACAGCGTGACCTTGCCGGCGAAACGGGCGGCGATGGGGCCGATCTTCACCGCCGCGGTGGCGGTCATCTCGGTCGGGTTGGTGGCGTCGAGCTTCTCGCAGCCGGGAATCGCAGCTTTCAGGATCTCGGGGTCATTCAGCGCCGCCCATACGGTCTGCCGCGGCGCGGGCAGCACCCGTTCTCCGTTCATGTCCATGCAGGGGGTCTCCGTCCGGCGCGGTCTTTCCTTGCGCGTCTCTTACTTGCACCATCCCCCCCATGCAACCGAGCCCCGCGCTGCTCTGGAGCCTGCCGTTCGCCGGGCTGGTGCTCAGCTTCGCGCTGGTCCCGCTGGCCGCGCCCCGATGGTGGCAGCGCCACGACTCGCGCGTCGCCATCCTGTGGGCGCTGGCGCTGCTGATCCCACGTGCCCTGCTGCTGGGACCCGCCGCAACCGCCGCCAGCGCCTGGCACGGCATTCTGGCCGACTACCTGCCCTTCATCTCCCTGATCGCGGCCCTCTACGCCGCCGGCGGCGGGGTGGTGCTGCGCGGGCTGTGCCGCGGCACGCCGGGCGGCAACGTGGCGCTGCTCGCCCTTGGCACCCTGGCGGCGGGGGTGGTCGGCACCGCCGCCGCCTCGATGCTGCTGATCCATCCGCTGCTGCGCGCCAACGCCCACCGGCGGCGGCGATTCCACCTGGTGCTGGCCTTCATCCTGCTGGTGGGCAACGCCGGCGGCGCGCTCTCGCCGCTCGGCCCGCCGCTGTTCCTGGGATTCCTGCGCGGCGTGCCGTTCTTCTGGCCGGTCCGCCATCTCGGACCCGCGGTCGCCCTGGTTGCCGGCTTCACCCTTGCCTGGGTCTGGCTGCTCGATCGCCACCTGGCCCGCTCCGAACCACCCCTGCCACCTCCCGAAGCCCCGCGCCTGCGCGGCTTGGGCAACCTGGCCCTGGCCCTCGTCCTTGGCGGCATCGTGCTGGCCGAAGGCCTGTTCCCCGGTCCCACGCTACGTATCGTCGGCGCGCCGATCCCGGCCGGCAGCTTCGCCGGGATCGGCGCCTGCCTGCTGGCGCTGACCGCCTCCGCCGCCCTCACCCCCCGCGCCATCCGCCAGGCCAACGACTTCGCCTGGAAACCACTGGCCGACCTGGCCTGGTTCTTCCTCGCCCTGTTCATCACCCTGGGGCCGGTCGCGGCCAGCTTGCCCAGCCCCGCCACCGGCCCGCAAGCCCTGTTCTGGCTCACCGGCGGGATGTCCGCGCTGCTGGATAACGCCCCCAGCTACCTGCTGGCCTGGAACCTGTCCGGCCACCCCACCAGCGGCCCCA
>JAKBCO010000062.1:0-8264 GCA_021807785.1 Pseudomonadota bacterium | reverse complement strand
CGTCCAGGTCATCGGCCAGGAAGGCGCGGATCAGGTCGGGCAGGGGTTCCTGGGGCGCGAAGCCGAGGCTGGTGGCGCGGCGGGCGGTGAAGGCGGCGGGCCAGGTGCTGACGATGGCGGCGATGGTGGGGTCTGGGGCGGGGCGGACCAGCGCGCGGCTGCCGGGGCGGATGGTTTCCAGGGCGGTCAGCATGTCGTTGACGGTGGCGCGCAGGCCCGGGGGGTTGATGCCGCGGTCGGTGCTCAGGCGGGTGCTGTCCATCCAGGCGGCGTGGATCAGCCATTCGACGGCTTTGCGGGGGCTGGCGATCCAGGCCGCGAAATTTTCATCCACCGGCAGGTCGGTGGTGAGGCCCAGCAGCGGCTCGCGCAGGATGGCGGACAGGAAGGAGGAGGCGGCGCGGTTGGGGCGGCCCGGGCGGATGGTGATGGTGGGCAGGCGGACCGAGATGGCGTCGATGGCGCCGCGCCGGGTGGCGTCGGCCAGCAGCAGTTCGGCGGCGGCCTTTTCGGCGCCGTAGCTGTTGGTGGGCAGCTGGCGGGCGTCGTCGGCCAGCACCGCGGTCTGGCCGCCGGAGAAGCTGGCGACCGAGGAGGTGAAGACCACGCGTGCCGGCGGGTCGCCGGCGTCGTGGTTGCGTCGGCAAGCATCGATGACGCGGAGCGTGCCGTGCAGGTTGACGTCGAGGCCGAGCTGCCAGTCGGCCTCCGCCTGGGCCGAGACCACGGCGGCGAGGTGGATCACATGGGTGGTTCCGCGCGGGATGGCGGTCTCGGGCAGGGCGATGAGGCTGCCGGCCACGCTGTCCACCGGGAAGGGCGCGTTCTCGGGCGCGGGGGGGGCGGCGAGGTCGAACAGGGTGAGCCGCTCGATGCGGCGGCTGCCGATGGTGCCCTGCCGGGCCAGCCGGGCGGCGAGCTTGCGGCCGAGGAAGCCCCCGGCGCCGAGGATGGCGATCTGCATGTCCGGTGGGGTTGTCCCGTCCCGCGCCGCTGTCAAGCCGGATCAGCCGTAGAGCATCGCCGGCGGGGTGCCCGGCGGGTGGTGGTGGTCGAAGACCACCCAGGCATGGTGGTGCTGGGCGCGCTTGGTTTCGGCGCCGCGGTCGAACCAGGTGATGCGGTCGCGCAGCACGATGACCTTGGCGAAGGGGGCGGCCGACATGATGGCGGCGGCGCGTTGGCCGGCGATCCATTGCAGCCGCACCAGCAGCGCGAGCTGGCCATCGGCGGCTTTCGTGAGCGCCAGGGCGTGGCGCAGGAACCGCTGCATCGCCGAGGAGGAGCGGGGTTTGCCCGCCATCGCGTCGGCCTCGCCATAGGGGGGGTTGGTGACCATCGCCCCGCAGCCGGCGGGGAAGGCGGTGGCGGTCAGGAAATCCATCCCCGGCGTGCCGAAGCCGCGGTCGGCGATGTCGGAGGCGACCACCGCGTAGCCGCGCGCTTGCAGGACGCGGGCCATCGCGCCGTCGCCGCAGCAGGGTTCCCACACCGTCCCGCGCAAGCGGATGTGATCGAGCAGCCGCTCGGTGACCCAGGCCGGGGTGGCATAGAAGTCGCGCGCCTCGCGCAGATAGCCGGAATAATGGATCATCCGCGCCCGCGGCGCGGCAGGATCAGTCGCGTCCATAGCTGTCCTCGATGCGTACGATATCGTCCTCGCCGAGATAGGCGCCGGACTGGACCTCGATCAGCGCGAGCGGGATACGGCCGGGGTTTTCGAGCCGGTGGGTGCAGCCGAGCGGCAGATAGATGCTCTCGTTCTCCTGCACCAGCCGGGTTTCCGCGTCGCGGGTGACCAGCGCGCTGCCGGTCACCACCACCCAGTGTTCGGCGCGGTGGTAGTGTTTCTGCAACGACAGGCGTCCGCCCGGCTTGACCACGATGCGTTTCACCTGGAAGCGCTCGCCGGCGATCAGGGATTCGTAGAACCCCCAGGGGCGATAGACGCGGTTATGCGCCACCGCCTCGGGGCGTCCGGCGGCGCGCAGCCGATCGACCAGCGCCTTCACCTCCTGCGCGCGGGAGCGGTGGGCGGCCAGCACCGCGTCCTTGGTGACCACCACCACCGCATCCTCGAGGCCCACCACCGCGGCCAGCATTCCGTCGCTGCGCACGTAGCAGCGCGCGGCACCTTCCAGCACCACGTCGCCCTCGGTGACGTTGCCGGCGGCATCCTTGGCGCCGAGATCCCAGAGGGCGGTCCAGCTGCCGACATCGGACCAGCCGAGCTCGGCCGGGATCACGGCGGCGGCGGCAGTGCGCTCGGCCAGCGCGTAATCCAGGCTGATCGACGGACAGGCGGCGAATTCGGCGGCGCCAAGGCGGATGAAATCGAGATCGGTCTGGCGGGCGGCGACCGCGGCGCGGGCGGCGGCCAGCACCTCCGGGGCGTGGACCGCGAGTTCGGAGAGCAGGCCGGCGGCGGTGAAGACGAACATGCCGCTGTTCCAGAGGTGCCGGCCGGAGGCGGCGAAGCCGGCGGCGGTGGCGGCGTCGGGCTTCTCGATGAAGCGGGCGACCGCGTGGACGCCGGGCAGGCCGGGCAGTTCGGCGCCGGCTTCGATGTAGCCGTAGCCGGTTTCGGGCGCGGTGGGGCGGACCCCGAAGGTCACCATCCTGCCGGCGGCGGCGGCGGCGGCGGCGGGGGCGAGGGCGGCGTGAAGGGCCGGGACGTCGCCGATCGCGGCATCGGCGGCCATCATCCACAGCACCGCCTCGGGTTCGGTTTCCGCCACCAGGGCGGCGGCGGCGGCGATGGCGGGGGCGGAGTTGCGCCCGACCGGTTCCAGCAGGATGCGCGCATTGGCGATGCCGGCCTCGCGCAGCTGTTCGGCGATCAGGAAGCGGTGATCCTGGTTGCAGACCACCACCGGGGCGGCGAAGCCGGGGCCGTGGGCGCGCAGCGCGGTTTCCTGCAGCAGCGAGCGGGTGGAGGTCAGCGGCCAGAGCTGCTTGGGGAAGCTCTCGCGCGAGACCGGCCAGAGGCGCGTGCCGGAACCGCCGGAGAGGATGACGGGGATGATCGGGCGCACGCGGGACGCTCCGGGCTGGGGTAGGGGGGTATTGGCAGACCGCGCGATGCCGTGTCCAGCGCCGCGCCACCCTTTGACCACCCCACCCCCACGCGCGACACTCCCCCGGGAAACACCAGGAACCACGCATGACCGCCCCCGCCCGCATCGCCGCCGAGGACTATCTGGACGCGCTCGCCGCCCAGGGCATCGACCATCTGTTCTGCAACCCCGGCACCGATTTCGCCCCGATCGTCGAGGCCTATGCCCGCGCCGCCCGCTCCAACCGCGCGGTGCCGAAGCCGATGGTGATTCCGCATGAAAATGCCGCGGTCACCATGGCGCATGGCTACACCATGGTCACCGGCCGCCCGCAGGCGGTGATGACCCACACCAACGTGGGCACGGCGAACGCCATCAACGCCCTGATCGACGCCGCGCGCGACCGGATTCCGATGCTGCTCTCCTCCGGCCGCACGCCGGTGATGGAGTCCGGGCCGTCCGGGGCGCGCAACGTCTATATCCACTGGGCGCAGGAGATGTTCGACCAGGCCGGAATGCTGCGCGAGATGGTGAAGTGGGACTACGAGCTCCGCCGTCCGGATCAGATCGACCCGGTGGTGGCCCGCGCCATGGAACTCGCCACCGCCTCGCCCTCCGGGCCGGTCTATCTGTCGCTGCCGCGGGAAGTGCTGGGGGCGGCGGTGGAACCGCCGGGTCCCGCGACGCCCGCTCCGCGCGCCCGCCCGGCCCCGCCCGGGCCGGCGGCGGCGGAGGTCGAGGAACTCGCCGCCTGGATCGCCGCCGCTCGCGCGCCGCTTTTGATCACCGGCGCGCTCGGGCGCGATCCGCGGGAGAACCCAGCGCTCGCCCGCCTTGCCGAGCAGGCGGCGATCGCGGTGGTGCCGTTCAACCCGCGCTACCACGCCATGTCCGCGCGCCACCCGATGTATCAGGGCGGCAACCCCGGCCCGCTGCTGGCCGAGGCCGACCTGGTGCTGGTGTGGGAACAGGATGTCCCCTGGTACCCCGGCACCCATCGCCTGGCCGAAGGGGCGCGGGTGGTGCAGATCGGCGAGGACCCGCTGTTCGCGCGCTATCCGATGCGCAGCTTCCGGTCCGACCTTACCATCCGCAGCGCCGCGCTGCCGCTGTTGAAGGCGCTGACGGAGGCGCTCGCGGGGCGCATCGGCGACGTCGCGGCCCGCCGCGCCCGGCTTGCCGCGCGCTCCGACGCGCTGCGCGCCGAATGGGCCGCCGAGGCCGCGCGCGACGGCGCCGGCCCGGTCTGCACCATGGCCTGGCTCAACCACTGCCTGCGCGGCATCGTCGATGCCGAGACGCTGGTGGTCAGCGAGTATTCGTTCCGGCAGGAACATTGCCCGCTCGACGCGCCGGGCAGCCTGTTCGGCCTCAGCCCCGCCGGCGGGCTGGGCTGGGGGCTGGGCGCGGCGATCGGCGCCAGGCTGGCCGCGCCGGAGAAGCTGGTGATCGCCGTTCTGGGCGACGGCGCCTATATGTTCGCCAACCCTACCGCCTGCCATTTCACCGCCCGCGCCCACGGGTTGCCGGTGCTGGCGGTGATCTACAACAACACCCTTTATGGCGCGGTGCGTCGTTCCACACTTGATATGTATCCCGACTCCGCCGCCGCCGCCGAGGATGGCCGGCGCCTGGCCGAACTCGGTCCCAGCCCCGATTTCGAGAAGCTGGCCGAGGCCCATGGCGGCCATGGGGAACGGGTGGAGCACCCGGCCGACCTGCCGGGGGCGCTCGCTCGCGCCGCCGCCGCGGTGCGCGCGGGGCGGCAGGCGGTGGTGAACGTGCTCTGCCCCGGCGGCGGCTCGGGCGGCATGAGCGAGCGCCGCGCGGCGTGAGCGGGCCCCCGCTTACCACTCAGGTGCTGATCGTCGGCGGCGGCCCGGTCGGGCTGTCGCTGGCGCTCGACCTCGCCGCTCGCGGGGTGGCGGTGACGGTGGCGGAGGCGCGGGCGCGCGGCACCCCGCCCAGCGTGAAGTGCAACCACGTCGCCGCCCGCACGATGGAGGCATATCGCCGCCTCGGCATCGCCCGGCGCATCCGCGAGGCGCCCGGCCTGCCGGCGGAGTTCCCCAACGACGTCGCCTTCCGCACCACCACCACCGGGCGCGAATTCGCCCGCATCCATATCCCGTGCCGGGCGGAGCGCTATACCGACCGCTCCGGCCCGGACGGGTGGTGGCCGACGCCCGAGCCGCCGCACCGGATCAACCAGATCTATCTGGAGCCTGCGCTGGCCGCCATCGCCGCCGAACGCCCCGGCATCCGCCTGCTGTGGTCGTGCCGCGTCACCGGCTTCAGCGAAACCGCGACCGGGGTCATCGCCGAGGCCGAGGGCGCGGACGGGGTGCTGCGGATCGAGGCGGAGTATCTGGTCGGCTGCGATGGCGCCGCCTCCGAGACCCGCCGGGCGATCGGCGCGCGCTTCGCGGGCGACGCGCTGGTGCAGCGCACCCAATCCACCGATATCGAGGCGCCCGACCTGATCGCGCGCATGGCAGCCCCGCCGGCCTGGTCCACGCAGTCGCTCAACCCGCGCCGCAGCGCCAACATCTTCGCCATCGACGGGCGCGGACGGTTCCTGGTCCACAACTACCTGCGCCCCGACGAGACCGACTTCGCCGCCGTCGATCGCGACCGCTGCCTGCGGCTGATCCTGGGCGTCGATGAGTCGTTCCGCTACCGGATTTTGGGCCGGGAGGATTGGATCGGCCGGCGGATGCTGGCCGACCGGTTCCGCCGCGGCCGGGTCTTCCTGTGCGGGGATGCGGCGCATATCTGGGTGCCGTTCGCCGGCTACGGGATGAACGCGGGTATCGCCGATGCGATGAACCTGTCCTGGATGCTGGCCGCGGTGCTGGCCGGCTGGGCCGATCCGCGGCTGCTGGACGCGCACGAGGCCGAGCGCTGGCCGATCACCGAGCAGGTCTCGCATCACGCGATGGACACCGCGCAGCGCCTGGCCGCCGCGCGCGGCGCGGTGCCCGATGAGATCGAGGACGAGACACCGGCCGGGGAGGCCGCCCGCGCCGCCTTCGGCGCCCGCGTCACCGCCCTGAACACTCCGCAATATTGCTGTGGCGGACTGAATTTCGGCTATTTCTATGACCGCTCGCCGGTGATCGTCTATGACGGCGAGGCCGCCCCCGACTATGGCATGGACCGCTTTACCCAATCCACCGTGCCCGGCTGCCGCGCGCCGCATCTTCGGCTGGCCGACGGGCGGGCGCTGCACGACGCGCTCGGCCCCTGGTTCACCCTGCTGCGCACCGATCGCGGCGCCGATGCCGATCCGCTGATGGCCGCCGCGCGGGCGCTTGGGATGCCGCTCGCGCTGCTGGATGCGCCGGAGGCGGCGGGTCTCTATCCGCGGCGGATGACGCTGATCCGCCCCGACCGGCATGTCGGCTGGCGCGGGGATGCGCCGCCGGGGGATGCGGCGGCGCTGATCGCGCGGCTGTGCGGGGTGGGGACATGAAGGTGGTTGCGGTCAGCAACGACCCGGTGCGCCTCTCGTTCCTGATCGCGCTGCTGGAGGATGCCGGGGTGGCGGCGATCCTGCTCGATCGGCACGCGAGCGCGATGGACGGCAGCATCGGGGCGGTGCCGCGGCGGATCGCGGTGGCCGATGCGGACGCGGCAACGGCGCGGCGGGTGCTGGCGGAGGCAGGGGAGGGGTGAGAGGGGGCTTCGGTGTGTCACGCCGAGCGGCGCGAAGGGCGGGCTTGCTGGGTTGTTTCGGGTTCGTCGGTTTGGGCGGCGGCATGGGCACACCCCGCACGCCGTCTTCGAGCATGCCGTTCGCCGCGGGGGAATCGAGAGCAACCCGGCGCGCGGCGCAGGCGAGAGAGGTGGTGGTCCAGTGGATTCCGTTCCGAATCCGATATGGACGAACGGACCGCGCGGATTTCCGTCCCCGGCGTCCTGGAGACGGAAACGAAGCCGATCCGCAATCCGGTGAGCGCTGCCCCGCACCGTATCCAGGTGGTGATGCCGGAGGGCTTCGAGCACCGGAAGGCCGAGATTGCCAGTGCCCGAACGGAAAGCACCGCCGGGATCAAGTTCAGCATCCCGCCGGGCGTGAACCGCCGAGGAGTGAAGGTCGATGGCGACGGCTCAGCCAACCCTGGTGCGCGTCCTCCGCCGTGACCGTATCATGGTACTCACCGCACTTGCGGTCGTGACGCTGCTGGCCTGGACGTATTCTGTTCTCGGTGCAAATGTTCCCAGGGACGCCGCTCCCATGGCGATGGCTGCCGCCCTGTGGACTCCCCGCTGTGCCGGCGTGATGTTCGTGAGTGGACTTTGATGATGGTGGCGATGGTGCCGCCGAGTGTGGCGGCGTTGCGCCGGACGGCCGTTTTCGGTTTCGCCTACGTCTGCATCTGGGTGTTATTCGCCGCCGTCGCGACCGGCCTGCGTCACTGCCGCGCGCCAACCGGGTTTCTGGCCAGTCACTGGCGCGCCGGAGCGGCCGGCGCGCTGCGAATGGGGGTGCGGCATGGCTTGTTCTGCCTCGGCTGTTGCCGGGTGCTGATGGGGCTCCTGTTCGTCGGCGGGGCCATGAACCTCCTCTGGATCGTCGCCCTCGCCGTGATCGTGTTTGTCGAGAAGGCGATCCCGCGGGGGAAGCTCGCCGGTCGTTTGGTTGCGGTCGGGCTGCTGGCGTGGGGTGGCGCGGTCCTGGTGTTCACGTGACCCAGGTGCCGCCGCCGAGAGAAACTTCTTGATCCACGTCAATGACCTGATCTTCAAACGCGCCTAGCCGAACCTCGCGTCCGGAGGCTGTAACGGAAAGGGACATGCCGGAAATGAGGGCTTTATGCCGATGGGCGGCGACCGTGAGTGCCACTGTCTCGCTGCCCCCTGCCGGGGCGTGGGCCCAGACCCCGGCCGGACCCTACGGCTACGGCCCGCAAATGATGTGGGGGTGGGGATGGTACGGCATGATCCTTGGACCATTGTTCATGATCCTTATGCTCGCGGTGGTCATCGCGGCCACCGTGCTCGCAGTTCGGTGGCTCGGCGGCCCTTGGCAAGCGCCGTTGCACCATTCACCGCCGGGTCGGACGGCGATGGACATCCTCAACGAGCGCTTCGCGCGCGGCGAGATCGATCAAGCCGAGTACGAAGCGAAGCGGCGCCTGATCTCCCAGGGCTGATCCGCGCCAGCAGCGCAAGCGGGATACGGTCGGCCTCCTGACCAAAAGC
>JAKBCO010000061.1 GCA_021807785.1 Pseudomonadota bacterium | reverse complement strand
TCGTGATAGCCGGCGCCGCAGGATTTGCAGGTGAAGCGGCCGGAGATGCGCTCCACCAGCGCGGCGTCA
This sequence comes from Pseudomonadota bacterium, assembly GCA_021807785.1. Lineage (GTDB taxonomy): Bacteria > Pseudomonadota > Alphaproteobacteria > Acetobacterales > Acetobacteraceae > JAJZVS01. The sequence goes on along the minus strand of JAKBCO010000061.1, from coordinate 15,418 downwards.
TCGACCGCGAGTTCGATCACCGCATCGAGCTTCAGCCGCTTCTCCGCCAGCAGCGCATCCAGCGCCACGGCCTGCGGCACCGTGCGCGGGAACCCGTCCAGGATGAAGCCCTTGGCGCAATCCGGCCGGTCGATCCGCGCGCCCAGCATCCGGATGATGATGTCGTCGGAGACCAGCGCCCCCGATTCCATCACCGCCTTCGCCTCCCGCCCGATCGGCGAGCCGGCGGCGACCTCGGCGCGCAGCATGTCGCCGGTGCTGATCTGGGCGATGCCGAAACGGTCCATCAGCCGCTTGGCCTGGGTCCCTTTGCCGGCGCCGGGCGGGCCGAGCAGGATCAGGTTCATCGGCGTCCCTTCGCGCGGCTTTTCTTGATGAGGCCCTCATACTGATGGGCGATCAGGTGCGACTGGATCTGCGTCACCGTGTCCATCATCACCGAGACCACGATCAGGATGGAGGTGCCGCCGAAATAGAACGGCAGCCCGTAATCGGTGATCAGGATCTGCGGCAAGAGGCACACCGCCACAAGATAGAGCCCGCCCAGCACCGTCAGGCGCGACAGCACGAAGTCGAAATACTGCGCGGTGGACGCCCCGGGCCGGATGCCGGGCACGAAGCCGCCGTATTTCTTGAGATTGTCGGCGGTCTCCTCGGGGTTGAAGACCACCGCGGTGTAGAAGAACGAGAAGAACACGATCATCGCCGCATAGACGATCATGTAGGCGATCGAGCCCGGGGCCAGCAGCGCGGTGATGCTTTGCAGCCAGGGCGAGCCGGCGCCGGCGAAGCCCGCCACGGTGGCCGGGATCAGCAGGATCGAGCTGGCGAAGATCGGCGGAATCACGCCCGAGGTGTTGATCTTGAGCGGCATATGGGTGGAGTCGCCGCCGAACATGCGGTTGCCCACCTGCCGCTTCGGATATTGCACCGGTACCCGGCGATAGGCGCGCTCCATGAAGACGATGAAGGCGATCACCCCGACGGCGAGAAAGAAGAAGAACACGATGAACACACCGGACAGCGCGCCGGTGTGACCGAGTTCCAGCAGCGAGCCGAAGGCGCCCGGCAGGTTGGCGACGATGCCGGACATGATGATGAGGCTGGTGCCGTTGCCGACCCCGCGGGCGGTGATCTGCTCGCCGACCCAGGTGAGGAACATGGTCCCGCCCACCAGCGTGACCACCGCGGTCACGGTGAAGCCGAGGCCCGGATCCAGCACCACCGGGGCGCCGGTGTTGCTGTGCATCGCCTGCAAGCCGAAGGAAATACCGTAGGCCTGCACCATGGCGATCGGCACGGTCAGGTAGCGGGTGTACTGGTTGAGCCGGACCTGCCCCTGCTGGCCTTCCTTCTTCAGCGCCTCGAGCGAGGGGACCGCCGCCGTCATCAGCTGGATGATGATGCTGGCACTGATATAGGGCATGATGTTGAGCGCGAAGACGGTCATCCGCCCCGCCGCGCCGCCGGAGAACATGTTGAGCATGTTCAGGAACCCGCCGGCGGCGCTGTTGGACAGCATTTGCGCCATGACCGAGGCGTTGACGCCCGGCACCGGGATGTAGGTGCCCAGCCGGAAGACGATCAGCGCCCCCAGCGTGAACCAGATTCGCTGCTTGAGCTCGGTCGCCTTCGAGAAGACCCCGAGATTGAGGTTTGCCGCGAGTTGCTCGGCCGCCGAAGCCATGGGGAACCCCCTCGCGCTATGCCGCCGGCGCCGCGTCCTTGCGCGCGACCGTCGTGGTCACGGTCCCGCCCGCCGCCGCCACCGCCGCCACCGCCGCGGCCGAGGCACCGGCGACCGTGATGGTCAGCGCCCGGGTCGCCTTGCCGCGCGCCAGCAGCCGCACGCCCGCCATCTTGCCGCCGCCACGCAGCAGCCCGGCCGCCCGCAGCGTCTCCTCGGTGATCGGCTGCGCCGCGTCCAGCTTGCCGGCGGCGATCGCCTTCTCCAGCGCGTCCAGGTTGACCGGCGCGTACTCCTTGCGGAACGGGTTCTTGAACCCGCGCTTGGGCAGGCGGCGGTAGATCGGCATCTGCCCGCCCTCGAAGCCGTTGATGGCCACGCCCTCGCGCGCCTTCTGGCCCTTCACGCCCTTGCCCGAGGTCTTGCCCTTGCCCGAGCCGATGCCGCGCCCGAGCCGCTTCGACTTCAGGCGCGCACCCGGATTGTCGCGCAGCTCGTTGAGTTTCATGTCAGGTCAGCTCCTCCACCTTCACCAGGTGGGCGACGGTGCGGATCATCCCGCGGATCGAGGGCGTGTCCTCGAGTTCGCGGGAACGGCGGATCTTGTTGAGGCCGAGGCCGATCAGGGTTTCCCGCTGCCCGGGCTTGCGCCCGGCCGGGGAGGCGATCTGGGTGACGCGGACGCGCTTGCTGTCAGGCATTGGCCGGGGCCTCGGCGTCCTGGGTCACGGGGCCGACATCGCGGCGCGGGCCGAGCAGGTCGGAGACCTTCTTGCCGCGCCGGTTGGCCACCGAGCGCGGGCTGGCGCAGGCGGTCAGCGCGGCGAAGGTCGCCTTCACCATGTTGTGCGGGTTGCGGCTGCCGAGGGATTTCGCCACCACGTCGCCCATGCCCAGGCTTTCAAACACCGCGCGCAGCGGGCCGCCGGCGATGATGCCGGTGCCGGCCGAGGCCGAGCGCAGCACCACCGACCCGGCGCCGAAGCGGCCGGTGACGTCGTGGTGCAGGGTGCGTCCTTCCTTCATCGGCACCCGGATCATGGCGCGCTTGGCGCGCTCGGTGGCCTTGCGGATCGCCTCCGGCACCTCGCGGGCCTTGCCGGCGCCGTAGCCGACCCGACCCTTCTGGTCGCCCACCACCACCAGGGCCGCGAAGGCGAAGCGGCGTCCGCCCTTCACCACCTTGGCGACGCGATTGATGGTGACCAGCTTGTCGATGATGCCGTCATCGGAGTCGCGTTCGGATTCCCGCTCGCGCCGGCGACCGCCTTCCCGTGGTTCACGTGCCATGCGTCAGGATCCTCAGAAGGAGAGTCCGCCCTCGCGGGCGGCTTCGGCCAGCGCCTTGACGCGGCCGTGATAGAGATAGGCGCCGCGATCGAACACCACTTCCGTGATGCCGGCGGCCAGGGCGCGTTCCGCCACCAGCTTGCCGACCGCGCTGGCCGCCGCCTTGTCGGCGCCGGTGCGCAGGCTGCCGCGCAGCTGTTCGTCGCGCGAGCAGGCAGCGGCGAGGGTGCGGCCCTGGGCGTCGTCGATCACCTGGGCATAGATGTTCTTGCCCGAGCGGAACACCGACAGCCGAGGCCGGCCACCGCTCTTCTGCCGCAGCGAAAACCGCAGGCGCACGCGCCGGCGATCGCGAAGGTCCTGAACCGCGCTCATTTCTTCTTGCCTTCCTTGCGCCGGATGGTCTCGTCGGCGTAGCGCACGCCCTTGCCCTTGTAGGGTTCGGGGCCGCGGAAGCCGCGGATCTCGGCCGCCACCTGGCCAACCAGCCGGCGATCCGTGCCTTCCACCTTGACCGCGGTGGGGCGTTCGCAGGTGATCCGGATTCCCGGCGGGATCGGGAAGATCACGTCATGCGAGTAGCCGAGGTTGAGCACCAGCCTGTCGCCCTGCACCGCGGCGCGATAGCCGGTGCCGGTGATCTCCATCGCCTTGGCGAAGCCCTGCGAGACGCCCTTCACCATGTTGGCGACATGCGCCCGCGTGGTGCCCCACATCATCCGCGCCTGCCGCGTGCCGCCCTTCGGCGCCACGGTGACGCGGTTGCCCTCCACCCTGGTGTCCACCAGGTCGGTCAGGGTGAGCGCGAGTTCGCCGAGCTTGCCCTTGGCGGTCAGCCGGTCGCCGGCGATGGCGACCTGCACCCCCTGGGGAATCTCGACCGGGTATTTGCCGACACGTGACATGATGCGACCTCAGAACACGCGGCAGAGGACTTCGCCGCCGACATTGGCGGCCCGCGCCTCGGCATCGCTCATCACCCCGCGGGGGGTGGAGAGGATGGAGACGCCGAGGCCGGCATACACCCGCGGCAAGTCCTTGATGGCGGAATAGACGCGCCGGCCGGGGCGGGAGACGCGATGGATCTCCTTGATGACCGGCTCGCCTTCGTTATATTTCAGCTCGATGCGCAGCTGGGCGACGCCGGGGCGCAGCTCCTCGGCGGCGAAGCCGCGAATGTAGCCCTCGCGCTTCAGCACGTCCAGCACGTTGGCGCGGAACCGCGACGCCGGCGCCACGCAGGACGAATGCCGCGCGTGCTGGGCGTTGCGGATGCGGGTGAGCATGTCCCCCAGGGGATCGGACATCGACATGGCGCTTCCCCTACCAGCTCGCCTTGACCATGCCGGGAATCTGCCCCGCCGAGGCCAGATCGCGCAGGATCACGCGCGAGAGCTTGAACTTGCGATAATTGCCGCGCGAGCGCCCGGTGAGCTCGCAGCGCAGCCGCACCCGCACCGCCGCGCCGTTGCGCGGCAGCTGCGCGAGCTTGAGCGAGGCATTGAAGCGGTCTTCCACCGGCAGCGTGCGATCCATCACGATCGCCTTCAGCGCCGCCCGCTTGCCCTTGTCGCGTGCCGCCAGGCGTGCCCGGCGGTTGTTGCGATTGACCTGGGAGGTCTTGGCCATTCTCTGTCCTTGCCTGTGGAACCTGTCAGGAAACGCCCTGGCGGTTTTCCGAACTCACGCCGCGAACGGAAGGTCGAACGCCTTGAGCAGCGCCTTCGCTTCCGCATCCGTCTTCGCCGTGGTGACGAACACGATGTCCATCCCGCGGATATCATCGACCTGGTCGTAGTTGATCTCGGGGAAGATGATCTGCTCCCTGAGACCCATGGCGAAGTTGCCACGCCCGTCGAAACCCTTGCCGGTGATGCCGCGGAAATCGCGCACCCGCGGCAAGGCAATGGTGATCAGCCGATCGAGGAACTCGTACATCCGCGCCTTGCGCAGCGTCACCTTGCAGCCGATCGGCAGGCCCTTGCGGATCTTGAAGCCGGCGATCGCCTTCTTCGCCAGCGTCTTCACCGCCTTCTGGCCGGCGATCGCGCCGAGCTCGGCCACCGCCGCGTCCAGCTTCTTCTGGTCCCCGGTCGCCTCGCCGACGCCCATGTTCACCACCACCTTGGTGAGCCGGGGCACCTGCATCGGGTTGGCGTAGTTGAACTCGGCGGCGAGCTTGGCGCGAATCTCCTCGCGGTAGCGCTGCTGCAACCGCGGCATCTGCTCCGGCGCCGCCTTGGGGGCGGGCGCGTTGGGATCGATCTGCACCTTCTCGCGCGCCGCGCGCGGCAGCGGCGCGCCGGCGCCGCCGCGGGCGCTGGTGCCGGTGGCCGAGGTCTTGCCGCCGCGCGCGGCGCCACCCTTGGCCCCACCCTTGGCGCCACCTTTGGCCCCGCCCTTCGCCGGCGGCTTGCCGCCCTTGCCCTTGGTTCCGCTCATCGCCTCAGCCCTCGATCACCTGGCCGGTGGCCTTGGCCACCCGCACCTTGCGTCCGTCCTCCAGCACCCGGAACCCGACCTTGGTCGGCTGTTCGGATTTCGGGTCCACCAGCTTCAGGTTCGACAGATGGATGGAGGCTTCCTCCGAGCGGATCCCGCCCGGCTCCGACATCCCCTGCGGCTTCTTGTGCTTGCGCACCATGTTCACCCCGGCCACGACGGCGCGGTCGGCGCGCGGAAACACGCGCAGCACCTCGCCCCGGATGCCCTTCGACGCGCCGGTTATCACCAGCACCGTGTCGCCCTTGCGGATGCGCGCGGCCATCAGATGACCTCCGGAGCAAGCGAAATGATCTTCATGAACTTGCGCCCGCGCAGCTCGCGCACCACGGGGCCGAAGATGCGGGTGCCGATCGGCTCCTGCTGCTTGTTGATCAGCACCGCCGCGTTGCGGTCGAAGCGGATCGCGCTGCCGTCCTGCCGGCGCACCGGGAAGCTGGTGCGCACGATCACCGCCTGATGCACGTCGCCCTTCTTCACCTTGCCGCGCGGGATCGCCTCCTTCACGGAAACGACGATCACGTCGCCCACGCTGGCGGTGCGCCGGCGGGTGCCGCCCAGCACCTTGATGCACTGCACCCGGCGCGCGCCGGAATTGTCCGCCACGTCCAGATTGGTTTCGACCGAGATCATGCCGCTTCTCCGCTGACCGGGGCGGCGCCCCAAAGCGGGGTGCCGTTACGCTCGACCACCTGCCAGGTCTTGCGCTTGCTGATCGGGCGGCACTCCTCGATCCGCACCAGATCGCCGACCTTGCAGAGATTCGCCTCGTCATGCGCGGCGTATTTCTTCGAGCGACGGATGAACTTCTTGTACAGCGGATGCATCACCCGGCGATCGACAAGCACCGTCACGGTCTTGTCCATCTTGTCGCTGGTGACCCGGCCGGTCAGAACGCGCCTCGGCATCTCTTGATCCCCTTACGAACGCGCCGCGCCGGCGGCGCGCTCGGTCATGATGGTCTTCACCCGCGCGATCTCGCGCCGCACCGCGCCGGTCCGCGCGATGCCTTCCTTCTGGCCCTGGGCGCGCTGGAACCGCAGGTTGAACTGCTCCTTGCGCAGGTTCACCAGCATGTCGGTGAGCTCGTCGGCGGTCTTGGCGCGCACATCGGTCGCCTTGGCTTCCTTCGCCATCACGCATCTCCCATCCGCTGCACGATCCGGGTGCGGATCGGCAGCTTGGCGGCCCCGAGGGTCAGCGCGTCGCGCGCGATGTCCCCGGTCACGCCGTCCAACTCGAACATGATCCGCCCCGGCGCGACGCGGGCCACCCAGAACTCGGGCGTGCCCTTGCCGGACCCCATGCGGACCTCGGCCGGCTTGCGGGAGACCGGAACGTCCGGGAAGATCCGGATCCACACCCGCCCGGTGCGCTTCATCGCCCGCGTGATCGCCCGCCGCGCCGCCTCGATCTGGCGCGCGGTGATCCGCTCCGGCTCCAGCGCCTTCAGCCCGAAGGTGCCGAAATTGAGCGAGGTCCCACCCTTGGCATTGCCATGGATGCGGCCTTTGTGCGCCTTGCGGAACTTGGTGCGCTTCGGTTGCAACATCGATCCCGTTCCTTACCGCTGCGGCGCCTGTTCGGCGGCGCGGCGATCCTGCGCCCCCGGATCATGGGCCATGATTTCGCCCTTGAAGATCCAGACCTTCACGCCGCAAGTGCCGTAGGTGGTCTTGGCCGTCGCCTGGCCGTAGTCGATATCCGCGCGCAAGGTGTGCAACGGCACCCGGCCTTCGCGGTACCATTCGACCCGCGCGATCTCGGCCCCGCCCAGACGCCCGCCGCAATTGATGCGGATGCCCTGGGCGCCCAGCCGCATCGCCGACTGCACCGCCCGCTTCATCGCCCGGCGGAACGCCACCCGGCGTTCGAGCTGCTGGGCGATGTTCTCGGCCACCAGCACGGCGTCGATCTCGGGCTTGCGGATCTCGACGATGTTCAGCGTCACCTCGGACTTCGCCATGGTGCTGAGATTCTTCTTCAGCACCTCGATGTCCTGGCCCTTCTTGCCGATCACCACGCCGGGCCGCGCGGCATAGATGGTCACGCGCGGCTTCTTCGCCGGCCGCTCGATCACCACGCGCGACACGCCGGCCCCGCGCAGCTTCTCGCGCAGATGGGTGCGCAGCTTCATGTCCTGGTGCAGCAGCGGCGCATAGTCGGCGCCGGCGAACCAGCGGCTGTCCCAGGTGCGGTTGATGCCGAGCCGCAGCCCGATCGGGTTGACCTTGTGACCCATCAGGCGGCCTCCTGCCCGGTCGGCGCGGGGGCTTCTTCCTGCGCCCGCTCCGCCACCACGATACGAAGATTGCTGAACCACTTTTCCACCCGCGCCGCGCGCCCGCGGCCGCGGGCCTGGAAGCGGCGCATCACGATGGCGCGCCCCACCTCGGCGCGGCTCACCACCAGCCGATCGACATCCAGATGATGGTTGTTCTCGGCATTGGCGATCGCGCTCTCGAGCGCCTTCTTCACCGCCCCGGCGATGCGGCGCTTGCTGAACGCCAGCTGGTTCAGCGCATGGCCGGCCGGCTGGTTGCGGATCATCCCCGCCACCAGGTTGAGCTTGCGCGGAGACACCCTGAGGTTGCTCACGATCGCCTGCGCCTCGGTCTCGTCCAGGCCGCGCGGATGCTTGGGCTTGCTCATGGTTACGCCCGCTTCGCTTTCTTGTCGCCGGAATGGCCGGTGAAGGTGCGGGTCGGCGAGAACTCGCCGAACTTGTGCCCCACCATGTTCTCGTTCACCTGCACCGGCAGGAACTTGCGGCCGTTATAGACGCCGAAGGTCAGGCCGACGAACTGCGGCAGAATGGTGGATCGCCGCGACCAGATGCGGATGATCTCGTTGCGGCCCGAGGCGCGCGCGGCATCCGCCTTGTTCAGCAGATACCCGTCCACGAACGGACCTTTCCAGACGGAACGTGTCATCCTACTTGCCCTTGTTCCGGCGGCGGATAATCAGATCGTCGGTGCGCTTGTTGCCGCGCGTCTTGTAGCCCTTGGTCGGCTGACCCCAGGGGGAGACCGGGTGCCGCCCGCCGGAGCTGCGCCCCTCGCCGCCGCCCAGCGGGTGATCGACCGGGTTCATCACCACGCCGCGGTTGTGCGGGCGGAACCCCAGCCAGCGCATCCGCCCGGCCTTGCCGATCTTCTGGTTCATGTTGTCGGGGTTGGACACCGCCCCGATCGAGGCCATGCACTCCCCGCGCACCAGCCTGAGTTCGCCCGACATCAGCTTGATCTGCGCATAGCCGGCATCCTTGCCCACCAGCTGCGCATAGGTGCCGGCCGAGCGCGCGATCTTGCCGCCGGCGCCCGGCTTCATCTCGATATTGTGGATGATGGTGCCGACCGGGATCGCCGCCAGCGGCATCGCATTGCCGGGCTTGATATCGGCACGCTGGCCCGCGACCACCGTATCGCCCGCCCGCAGCCGCTGCGGCGCCAGGATATAGGCGAGCTCGCCGTCGCTGTACTTGACCAGGGCGAGGAAGGCGGTGCGGTTGGGGTCGTATTCCAGCCGCTCCACCGTCGCCGGCACGTCGAACTTGCGGCGGCGGAAATCCACCACGCGATAGGCCTGCTTGTGCCCGCCGCCACGGAAGCGGCTGGTGATGCGGCCGTGATTGTTGCGCCCGCCGGTGCTGGTCTGACCCTCGGTCAGCCCCTTCACCGGCTTGCCCTTCCACAGCCCGGCCCGGTCGATCAGCACGGTGCCGCGCAGGCTGGCCGTGACCGGGTTGAAATTCTTCATCGGCATCGTTCGACCTTCACGCCAAGCCGGTGGTGAAATCGATCTGCTGATCGGCCTTCAGCCGCACCAGCGCCTTCTTCATGTCCGAACGCACTCCGGGACGCCCCTTGAAGCGCTTGGTCTTGCCCTTCTGGATCAGGGTGTTCACCGAAACCACATCGACCCCGAACAGCCCTTCCACCGCCGCCTTGATCTCGGGCTTGCTGGCCGCAAGCGGCACCCGGAACACGTACTGGCCCAGGGCGGACAGCCCGGTCGCCTTCTCGGTGATCACCGGCGAGTGGATCAGCTGATACATCGCTTCCCGCGACAGCACCGGCTTTCGCTTCGGCTTGGTCTCGCTCATGCCGCACCTCCCAGCCGCGCCGCGAGGCCGGCGAGGCCCGCGGTGGTGATCGCCAGCACGTCATGGCGCAGGATGTCGTAAACATTGGCGCCGATGGTCGGCAGGATGTCGATCTCCCGCAGATTGCGGCTGGCGCGCAGGAACCCCGCATCCACCGCCGCGCCATCGACGATCAGGGTGGACCGCCAGCCCAGCGCCTTCACCTTGCGCGCCAGCTCGGCGGTCTTGGCGCCGTCGGCCACCGCGGCGGCATCCAGCACCACCAGCTTGCCCTCGGCCTGCTTCTGCGACAGCGCCGAGATCAGCCCCAGCCGCCGCACCTTCTTGTTCAGGCTGTATTCGTGCGAGCGCACCACCGGCCCATGCACCACCCCGCCGGTCCGATACTGCGGCGCGCGCAGGCTGCCCTGGCGGGCATTGCCGGTGCCCTTCTGCCGATACGGCTTCTTGGTGGTGCCCTGCACCTCCGACATCCCCTTGGTCTTGTGGGTGCCGGCCCGGCGCTTCGCCAGCTGCCAGTGGATCACCCGCGCCATGATGTCGGCGCGCGGCGTGGCGGCGAAAATCGCCTCCGGCAGCTCCGCCGTGCCGGCCTCGGTGTTGTCGAGCGTCCTGATCGCGACCTGCATCGTTCCGTCCTCAGCCCGAGACCGCTTCGCGCAGGGCCGCCGGATAGGGCGCCTCGGCCGGGCGCGCGCGCTTGACCGCGTCCCGCACCAGCACGAATCCGCCCTTGGCGCCCGGCACCGCGCCGCGCAACATGATGAGCCCCTTCTCCGCATCCACCGCCGCCACTTCCAGGTTGAGCGTGGTCACCCGCTCATCCCCCAGATGCCCGGCCATCTTCTTGTTCTTGAAGGTCTTGCCCGGATCCTGCCGGTTCCCGGTCGAGCCGTGGCTGCGATGGCTGATGGAAACGCCATGGCTGGCTTCCAGGCCCGCGAAGTTCCACCGCTTCATCGCCCCGGCGAAGCCCTTGCCCTTGGTCACGCCGGCCACGTCCACCTTCTGCCCGGGCACGAAATGCGCCGCCGACAGCGCCGCCCCCGACGGCAGCACCGCATCCGCCGCCACCCGGAACTCCGCCAGCTTCGCCGGCGGCTCCACCTTGTGCTTGGCGAAATGCCCGCGATTCGGCTTGGAGACGTTCTTCACCTTGGCCTTGCCCCAGCCGAGCTGGACCGCGGTATAGCCATCGGTCTCGGCGCTGCGGGCGGTCACCACCCGCAGATCATCGAGATGCAGGACCGTGACCGGCACATGCGTGCCGTCATCGCGGAAGATCCGCGTCATGCCCAGCTTCTTCGCCAATAATCCGGTGCGCATCACGCCTGCCTCAGATCTTGATCTCGACATCGACGCCGGCGGCGAGGTCGAGCTTCATCAGCGCGTCCACGGTCTGCGGCGTCGGTTCGACGATATCGAGCAGCCGGCGATGCGTGCGCATCTCGAACTGCTCACGGCTCTTCTTGTCCACATGCGGCGAGCGGTTGACGGTGAACCGCTCGATATGCGTGGGCAGCGGAATCGGTCCGCGAACGCGGGCACCGGTGCGCTTCGCCGTGTTCACGATCTCCCGGGTGCTGTTGTCGAGCACCCGGTGATCGTACGCCTTCAGGCGGATGCGGATATTCTGGTTGTCCATCGTTCGCTTTCCGTGAGGCGGAAACGAACACCGGCACCCCGGGGCGGGGTGCCGGTGCGCGCGGCCGCTGCTAGGCTTCGATCTTGGCGACCACGCCGGCGCCAACCGTGCGGCCACCTTCGCGAATGGCGAAGCGCAGCCCCTCGTCCATCGCGATCGGCGCGATCAGCGTGACATCCATCGACACGTTATCGCCCGGCATCACCATCTCGGTCCCCTCCGGCAGCTGCACCACCCCGGTCACGTCGGTGGTGCGGAAATAGAACTGCGGACGATAGTTGGTGAAGAACGGGGTATGACGGCCACCTTCCTCCTTGGTGAGGATGTAGGCCTCGGCCTTGAACTTGGTGTGCGGGGTGATCGAGCCGGGCTTGGCCAGCACCTGGCCGCGCTCCACTTCCTCCCGCTTGGTGCCGCGCAGCAGGGCGCCGATGTTGTCGCCGGCCTCCCCGCGGTCCAGCAGCTTGCGGAACATCTCGACCCCGGTCACCACCGTCTTCACGGTGTTCTTGATGCCGACGATCTCGACCTCGTCGCCCACCGTCACCACCCCGCGCTCGATGCGCCCGGTGACCACGGTGCCGCGGCCGGAGATCGAGAACACATCCTCGATCGGCATCAGGAACGGCCGGTCGGTCGCGCGCACCGGCTGCGGGATATAGGCATCGACCGCATCCATCAGCGCAAGGATCGCCTGCTCACCCAGCTCCGGGTTGCGATCTTCCAGCGCGCACAGCGCCGAGCCCTTGATGATCGGGATCTCGTCGCCGGGGAACTGATACGAGCTCAGCAGCTCGCGCACTTCCAGCTCCACGAGCTCCAGGAGCTCGGGGTCATCGACCATATCGACCTTGTTGAGGAACACCACCAGCGCCGGCACGCCGACCTGGCGGGCGAGCAGGATGTGCTCCCGCGTCTGCGGCATCGGGCCGTCGGCGGCGGACACGACCAGGATCGCGCCGTCCATCTGCGCGGCACCGGTGATCATGTTCTTCACGTAGTCGGCGTGGCCGGGGCAATCCACATGCGCGTAATGGCGCGCCTTGGTCTCGTACTCGACATGCGCGGTGGAGATCGTGATGCCGCGCGCCTTCTCCTCCGGCGCCTTGTCGATCTGGTCGTACGCCGTGAACGTGGCGCCGCCGGACTTGGCCAGCACCTTGGTGATCGCCGCGGTCAGCGAGGTCTTGCCGTGATCGACATGCCCGATGGTGCCGATGTTGCAGTGCGGCTTGGTGCGGGCGAATTTGGCCTTGGCCATGGGTCTGTCTCCGTGGTCCGATCGGGATCGGGTCTGTCGTGTTGCTACCAGCGATAATGGCTGAAGGCCTTGTTCGCCTCCGCCATCCGGTGGGTATCCTCGCGCTTCTTCACCGCCGTGCCGCGGTTGTTCACCGCGTCCAGCAGCTCGTTGGAAAGCCGGTCTTCCATCGTGTGCTCCCCGCGCTTGCGGGCCGCCTCGATGATCCAGCGGATCGCCAGCGCCTGGCGCCGCTCGGTCCGCACTTCCACCGGCACCTGATAGGTGGCGCCGCCGACCCGGCGGGAGCGCACTTCCACCGACGGCTTCACATTGTCCAGCGCCTCGTGGAACATGCGCACCGGATCGGCCTGCGGGCCGCCGCGCTTGCGCAGCACGTCCAGCGCCGAATAGACGATGGTCTCGGCGGTCGATTTCTTGCCATCGTACATCAGCACGTTCATGAAACGGCTGACCACGATGTCGCCGAACTTGGCGTCCGGCAGGATGTCGCGCTTGACGGCGCGGTGACGGCGGGACATGCGCGCCTCCCCTATTTCGGCCGCTTCGCGCCATACAGCGAACGACGCTGCCGGCGCTTGGCGATGCCCTGGGTGTCCAGCACGCCGCGCAGGATGTGGTACCGCACGCCGGGCAGATCCTTCACGCGCCCGCCGCGGATCAGCACCACCGAGTGCTCCTGCAAGTTGTGCCCCTCGCCCGGGATGTAACTGACCACCTCGTAGCCGTTGGTCAGGCGTACCTTGGCCACCTTGCGCAGCGCCGAGTTCGGCTTCTTCGGCGTGGTGGTATAGACGCGGGTACAGACGCCGCGCTTCTGCGGGCAGTTCTGCAGCGCCGGCACCTTGTTGCGGGTGCGCTGGGGCTCGCGCCCATGGGCGATGAGCTGGTTGATGGTCGGCATGGACCCCTGTCTCGTCTCGCTTCGGTTCGCCTGGCCGGACCGGGTGCGGGGCCGCCGTCCACAGGCATTGCCCGCGAGCATGGGAAGACCCACGCGAGCGGGGGGAAACACGAGCCCGTGGCCTGGGTTCCGGACCAGCCGGAACGGCGCCGCGGGCGGAGCTTCTGCCTGCGAAAACGACGACCGCCGGGCAAGCCGGGGTCGGCCGAGGGGGCGGAACCTAGAAGCGCCTTCGGGGGGTGTCAAGCGCCCGTGCGCGCCTGCTATGAACGCCGCGACCCAGCCCCCTGCCCGGGAACGAACGCCATGGCCCTCAGCGTCGCCGTCCAGATGGATCCCCTCGAACCCATCAACATCGAGGCCGATTCCACCTTCGCCCTGATGCTGGAAGCCGAGGCCCGCGGCCACGCGCTCTGGCACTACGAGGTGCGCCACCTGGCCCTGCATGAAGGCGGCCCCGGCCAGAGCCGCCTGCGGGCCCGCGCCCGCCCGGTGCGCGTCCAGCGCATCCCTGGCGCGCATCACCGCTTCGGCGCCGAGACCACCCTCGATCTCGGCACCATGGACGTGGTGCTGATGCGCCAGGACCCGCCCTTCGACATGGCCTACATCACCGCCACCCACCTGCTCGAACACATCCACCCGAAGACCCTGGTGGTGAACGACCCCGCCGCCGTGCGCAACGCGCCGGAAAAACTCCTGGTCACCCATTTCCCCGCGCTGATGCCGCCCACCCTCATCACCTGGGACACGATGGCGATCCGCGAGTTCCGCGACCGCTACCGCGACATCATCGTCAAGCCGCTGTTCGGCAACGGCGGCGCCGGCGTCTTCCGCATCAAGCCCGACGACGAGAACCTCGCCTCCCTGCTCGAGATGCATTTCGCCCGCTCGCGCGAGCCGCTGATGATCCAGCGCTACGAACCCGCCGTGCGCCAGGGCGACAAGCGCATCATCCTGGTCGATGGCGCGCCGATGGGCGCGATCAACCGCGTCCCCGCCGCCGGCGAGGCGCGCTCCAACATGCACGTGGGCGGGCGGCCGGAAAAATGCACGCTCTCCGCGCGCGACCGGGAAATCTGCGCCGCCATCGGCCCCACCCTGCGCGAACAGGGGCTGATCTTCGTCGGCATCGACGTGATCGGCGACTACCTGACCGAGATCAACGTCACCTCCCCCACCGGCATCCAGGAAATCGCCCGCTTCGACGGCACCAACCTGGCCGGCGCGATCTGGGACCGGATCGAGGCGAAAGTGGCCGCCTCAGCCTGACCCGCAGCCCAGCACCGTCACCGGATAGAGCGCGGCGCGGGCATCGGCGGTGATGAACCGGGCCCGCTCGGCCTGGGCCTGGGCGATCAGCAGGTGGTCGAACGGATCGCGGTGATGCGCCGGCAGCGCGGCCAGCCGGCGCAGATGGGCCGGCCGGATCGGCAGCAGCGGGAACGCCGCCTCGGTCGCCCGCAGCAGCGCCGGAATATCGGCCGCGAGCTTGCCGATCCGCTGCTTGACGGTGATCTCCCACAGCGAGACCACGCTCACCAGCACCTCGGTCATCGGGTCGGCGATCAGCGCGCGCGGCGCGGGTCCCAGCCGGTCATCGTCGCCCAGCCACCACAGCAGGGCATGCGTATCGAGCAGGCATTTCACGCCGGCCATGCTGCCGCCCCGCCGGTGAAGAATGGGTGAACGCCGGGGTCAGCCCGCGCTCTCCATCGCGTCCAGGATATCGTCGGGCGTGGCGTCGAAATCCGCCGCCATGCGGACCTGCCCGCGCAGCGCCCCCGGGCGACGCGGGACGGCGGCCGGCGACGGCGGGCGCAACTCGGCCAGCACCTTGCCATGCGCCGCGACCAGCAAGGTCTGCCCGGCCGCCACGTCGCGCAGCAGCGTGGTCAGGTGGTCGCGGAACTCGCGCACACCCACCTGGCGGGTCGGGATGTCGGTGGCAAGCATGACGGCCGGCTCCAAAGTACCCACCCAATATGTACTCAACCTCTCCCCCCTTCAATCCCCTTCACACC
>JAKBCO010000060.1 GCA_021807785.1 Pseudomonadota bacterium | reverse complement strand
GCCCGGATACGGGCGCCCCGGCGCGCCGTCAAACCCGACAGCCCGGCGAGGCATGGCGGGGGGCGGGCGCGCTTGCTATACCCCGCCCGCCGGCGCACACGCCCGGCCAGCGATGTAAGGAACGCGCGATGGCTCGCCGCCGCCAGCTCTACGAGGGCAAGGCCAAGATCCTGTTCGAGGGGCCGGAACCCGGCACCCTGGTCCAGTATTTCAAGGACGACGCCACTGCCTTCAACGCCCAGAAAAAAGGCGTCATCACCGGCAAGGGCGTGCTCAACAACCGCATCAGCGAATATCTGATGATGCGGCTGGGCGAGATCGGCATCCCCACCCATTTCGTCCGCCGCCTCAACATGCGCGAGCAGCTGATCCGCGAGGTGGAGATCATTCCGCTGGAAGTGGTGGTCCGCAACATCGCCGCCGGCTCCATCAGCCAGCGCCTCGGGATCGCCGAGGGCACCCGCCTGCCGCGGTCGATCATCGAGTATTTCTACAAGAACGACCAGCTGGGCGACCCGCTGGTGTCGGAAGAGCACATCACCTGCTTCGGCTGGGCCAACACCGCCGATCTCGACGATATCGTGGCACTCACCCTGCGCATCAACGATTTCCTGACCGGCCTGTTTCTCGGCGTCGGCATCGCGCTGGTCGATTTCAAGCTGGAGTTCGGCCGGCTGTGGGAAAACGACGAAATGCGCATCGTGCTCGCCGACGAGATCAGTCCGGATAATTGCCGGCTCTGGGACAGCAAGACCAACGAGAAGATGGACAAGGACCGCTTCCGCCGCGACCTCGGCAAGGTCGAGGAAGCCTATCAGGAAGTCGCCAAGCGCCTCGGCATCCTGCCCGAGGCCGGCTCGCGCGACATGAAGGGCCCGGAGATCATGCAGTGAGGATGGGGCAGTGAAGGCCGTGGTCACGGTAATGCTCAAGGACGGGGTGCTGGACCCGCAGGGCAAGGCGATCGGCCAGGCGCTCGCCGGCCTCGGCTTCGCCGGGGTGGGCGAAGTGCGCGCCGGCAAGGTGATCGAACTCGAACTCGCGGAAACCGACCCGTCCCGCGCCCAGGCCGCCGCCGAGGCGATGGCCCGCCGCCTGCTCGCCAACACCGTGATCGAGAGCTTCCGCGTGGCGGTGGAGACGGCATGAAGCCCGGGATCGTCCTGTTCCCCGGCATCAACCGCGAGCGCGACATGGCGATCGCGCTGGAGCGCGCCTTCGGCCACGCCCCGCGCATGGTCTGGCATACCGAGACCGACCTCGGCGACCTCGACCTGCTGGTGCTGCCCGGCGGGTTCTCCTACGGCGACTATCTGCGCTGCGGGGCGATGGCCGCGCAGGCGCCGGTGATGGGCGCGGTGCGCGCCCATGTCGCGCGCGGCGGCTATGTGCTGGGCGTGTGCAACGGCTTCCAGATCCTCACCGAGGCCGCGCTGCTGCCCGGCGCGCTGCTGCGCAACGCCGGGCTGCGCTTCATCTCCGCCGATTGCCACCTGCGGGTGGAGCGGACCGATACCGCCTTCACCGCGCATTGGCAGCCGGGCGCGGTCTTCCGCGCCCCGATGGCGCATGGCGACGGCAATTATTTCGCCGACGCCGCCACACTCGATCGGCTGGAAGGCGAGAACCTGGTGGCGTTCCGCTACGCCACCGCCGGCGGCGAGGTGACGGCGGCGGCCAACCGCAACGGCAGCGCGCGGGCGATCGCCGGCATCCTCTCCCCCAACCTCCGCGTGCTGGGGCTGATGCCGCACCCCGAGGATCTGGTGGACCGGCTGCTCGGCGGCGAAGACGGTGCGCCGCTCTTCACTGCCCTGGCCGCGGCGTGAGCGCCGCGGGCCAGGCGAAACCGCAACGGGACCCGACATGACCCAACGCCCCATCGACGCGGCGCTGGCCCGCGATTTCGGCCTCTCGGAGGAGGAGTACGCGCGCGCGCTGGCCATCATGGGCCGCGCGCTCACCCTGGCCGAGCTCGGCGTGTTCTCGGTCATGTGGTCCGAGCATTGTTCCTACAAATCCTCCCGCAATTTCCTCCGCCAGCTGCCCACCAAGGCGCCCTGGGTGATCCACGGCCCGGGGGAGAATGCCGGGGTGGTGGAGATCGGCCACGGGCTCGCCTGCGTGTTCAAGATGGAGAGCCACAACCACCCGAGCTTCATCGAACCCTATCAGGGCGCGGCGACCGGGGTGGGCGGCATCCTGCGCGACGTGTTCACCATGGGCGCGCGCCCGATCGCCAACCTCAACGCGCTCCGCTTCGGCGACCCGCGCCATCCGGTGACACGGCGCATCGTCGATGGGGTGGTGCGCGGGATCGGCGGCTACGGCAATTGCGTGGGCGTGCCGACGGTGGGCGGGGAGATCAATTTCCACCCCGCCTTCAACGGCAACCCGCTGGTCAACGCGATGACGGTGGGCGTGGCGCCGATCGACCGCATCTTCCTCTCCGCCGCCGCCGGGGTGGGCAACCCGGTGGTCTATGTGGGGTCCAAGACCGGGCGCGACGGCATCCATGGCGCCACCATGGCCTCGGCCGAATTCGGCCGCGACGCCGAGGAGAAACGCCCGACCGTGCAGGTGGGCGACCCGTTCACCGAGAAGCTGCTGATCGAGGCTTGCCTCGAACTCATGCGCACCGACGCCATCGTGGCGATCCAGGACATGGGCGCGGCCGGGCTCACCAGCTCCTCGGTGGAGATGGCCGGCAAGGGCGGTGTCGGCATCGACCTCGACCTGGACGCGGTGCCGCAGCGCGAGACCGGCATGAGCGCCTACGAGATGCTGCTGTCGGAATCGCAGGAGCGGATGTTGATGGTCCTGCGCCCCGAGCGGGCGGAGGCGGCGCGCGCCATCTTCGAGAAATGGCAGCTCGATTTCGCGGTCATCGGCCGCATCACCGACACCGGCCGCTTCGTCGCCCGCCACCAGGGGCGGGTGGAAGCCGACATCCCGCTCGCCCCGCTGGCCGACCAGGCGCCGCTCTATCAGCGCCCCACCGCCGAGGGGACGAAGCCGGCGGAACTGCCGGCAGCGCGGGTGGAAAATCGCTGGGGCCTGGCCGAGGCGCTGGAGCGGCTGCTGGGCTGCCCCGATCTCTGTTCGCGCGCCTGGGTGTGGGAGCAATATGATTCCACCATCGGCGGGCAGACGGTGAAGCGCCCGGGGGCGGCGGACGCCGCGGTGGTGCGCATCGAGGGCCAGGCGATGGCGCTGGCGCTGACCACCGACTGCACACCGCGCTACTGCGCCGCCGATCCCGAGGCCGGCGGGCGGCAGGCGGTGGCGGAGGCCTGGCGCAACCTGACCGCGACCGGCGCGCGCCCTCTGGCCGTCACCGACAACCTCAATTTCGGCAATCCCGAAAAGCCCGAGGTCATGGGGTCCTTCGCCGCCGCCATCCGCGGCATGGCGAGCGCCTGCGAGGCGCTGAACTTCCCGGTCGTGTCCGGCAATGTCAGCCTCTACAACGAGACCGAGGGGCGGCCGATCCTGCCCACCCCGGCGATCGGCGGCGTCGGCGTGATCGATGACGCCGCCGCCGCGGTGGGGATCGCGCTCGGCCCGTGGCTCGACCTCGTGCTGGTCGGCCAGAGCCGCGGCTGGCTCGGCCAGTCGCTGTGGCTGCGCGAGATCGCCGGGCGGGAGGACGGGGCGCCGCCGCCGGTCGATCTGGCCGCCGAGCGCGCCGCCGGGGATTTCGTGCGCGGGCTGATCCTGAACGGCACCGTGCGCGCCTGCCACGACGTCGCCGACGGCGGGCTGCTGGTGGCGGTGGCGGAGATGGCGATGGCCGGCAATGTCGGCGTCCGCCTGTCCACCGGTCCGCGCGAGGTCCCGGGCCATGCCTATTGGTTCGGCGAGGACCAGGGGCGCTACCTGCTGGCGGTGCCGGAGGCCGCTTCGGTGGTGCGCGCCGCCGAGGCCGCGGGCGTGGCCGCGGTGCGCATCGGCCATTCCGGGGGGGCGGATTTGACACTGCCGGATGGCGGAACCATATCGGTCGTCAGGCTGCGGGCGGCGCACGAGGCGTTCTTTCCCGCGTTCATGGGCAGTTGAAGGGGCGGGCGGATGGCGATGGCGGCCGGTGAGATCGAAGCGCTGATCCGCGCCGCCCTGCCCGACGCGACGGTGAAGGTGGAGGATCTGGCCGGCGACGGCGACCACTACGCCGCCACGGTGGTCTCGGCGGCATTCCGGGGCCTGACCCGGGTGCGCCAGCATCAGCTGGTCTATGCCGCCCTCAGCGGCCGGATGGGCGGGGCGCTGCATGCGCTGGCGTTGCAGACCTCGGCCCCGGATTGAGTTTTACCAGGAAGGATGGACGCAGCATGTCCGATACCCCGGCTTTCGAACGGATCCAGGCGGAGATCACCGAGAACCCGGTGATGCTCTACATGAAGGGCACGGCGATGTTCCCGCAATGCGGGTTCTCGGCCCGGGTGGTGCAGATCCTGTCGCACCTGAACGTGCCGTTCCGCACCGCCAATGTGCTGGAGGACGCCGAGCTGCGGGAGGGGATCAAGCAGTTCTCCAACTGGCCGACCATCCCGCAGCTGTATGTGAAGGGGGAGTTCGTGGGCGGCTGCGACATCATCACCGAGATGTTCCAGTCGGGCGAGCTCGAGACGCTGCTGTCCGACAAGGGCGTGCCGCACCAGGCGGCGGCGTAGCGCGGCGGCAGGATTACGCCGCTACGACGCGCGATCGAGCTTTTCCGCCAGCCAGGCCTTGATCAGCGACTGGTACGGCATGTCGCGCTTGTTCGCGGCGATCTTGATCCGCTCCAGCAGCGGGACCGGCAGGCGCAGCGAGATCGCGGTGGTGCTGGGGCGCAGCGCGGGCAGGCGCACCGGCGCGGCCTTGCTCCAGTCGAGATAGTCGGCCGAGTCGTGGGTCTCCCAGAAGCGACGCTCCTCGGCTTCGATCTTGAAGGCGGGGACGGGTTCAGGCGGGTTGCGCATAGCGGGCGCGCCCCCTGCGGTGCATGTCACGGCCGAGATCACGCGGATCAGGCGCCCCTCCCCGCGCAGGGTGAAGGTGATGGGCAGGCGGCGCCCGTCGTCGGTCCGGCCGAGGGCGTGATCGCGCGGTTCGTGGGTGTTGTGACGGTGGTCGGTCAGCATCAGCAGTGGCTCGTTGAGGAAGATCCGCTCGGCCTCGGCCTGGGTGACGCCGTGGCGATCAGCATTCTTGCGGTCGTTGCCGGCGTCCCGGTCGAACCCCTCGATCCGGGCGAGGTCGATCATGGATATGTATAAAATGGTCATATACGGGCGTGGCAAGGGCGCCCGCTCGCGGCGGTGCCGCTGATAGAGGAGCGTGGTGGCACCCGCCCCGGGCAGCCCGGATCACGCGCGTTCCACCCGGCACAGCAGGCAGCCGGGCTTGGCGGTATGGACGTTGACGAACGCGGTGCGCGGGTCGTCCAGCGCGCGCGCCAGGGGGCCGTCGATTTCCACGCCGTCGCCGGCGAACCCGAGGTCATAGACGCACTGATCCTCCGCGTCGTAGGCGCGGACGGAGATCACCCGTCCCCGCAGGATCGGCGCCACCTGGTCGGCGGCGTCGAACGGGACGCAGGGCGTGGCGTGGACGAAGATCGGGCTCGGGGTCCAATAGATCCCGCGCGGGCGCGGCAGGTTGTAGGAACCCAGCAGCACCGGCTCGCCGACCGCGGCATCGCGGAGGCAGACCCGGCAGGGGCTGGGATGATCGGCCGTCATGCGGCGCAGGGGGTTGCCCGCATCGTCGTGGCCGGAGGCGCGGAAGCGCTCCGCGACGGCGAGGTCGATCGGCAGGCAGCGGAAACGGGACATGACGGGCTCCGGTTGATGCGGGCGGGACCATCGCGCCGCCGCCGGGGCGCGCGCCATCCGCCGCTTGCGCCGGCTATGCCATGGTCAGGCCCAGATGCGCTGACATGGGTACGAAATCCCGGTCGGCGTGCAGCAGCGCATAGCCGCGATCGAGGCAGAACGTGCCGATCGCCAGGTCGATGGTGCGGCGGATGGTGATCCCGCGTGCGCGCAGCTGCCGATACAGCGCCGCCGCCCGCACCGCCCGCGCCTCGGTCAGCACCGGCTCGACCGGGAAGGCGCGCAGATTGCCCTCGATCCGCGCGGCATGGGCATCGTCGCGGGCGCCTTGCAGCACTTCCAGCAGGATCAGGTCGCCCAGCACGATCGCGTGCGGCGGTTCGATGGCGTGCAAGCGCGCCACCTCCGGCGTGTCCTGGCCGCGCAGCAGCGCGATCCAGACCGAGCTATCGACGCAGACGATCACGCCGGCGGGGCGAACCGCGCGGCGCGTTGGGCGGACAGATCGCCCTCCCACCCCAGGCCGCGCAGATCGGCCAGCGCCTGCTGCTGGCGGTGCTGGCGCACCAGGCGGCGCAGCGCTTCCTCCACCGTGGCGCGTTTGGTGGGCAGCTGAGCGGCCTGCATGGCGGCGTCCATCAGCGCGTCGTCGATGTCGATGTTGGTGCGCATCAGAACCGCTGGTGTGTATAGAATGGTGGATATATACACCTTGGGTTGGGGGGTCAATCCCGGAACCCGGCCTTGTCGGTGCCCCGATACAGCACCGCCTGCTGGCGCGCGGTGATCGCCGCGTGCAGCGCCAGGGCGTCCGGGTCCAGCTCGGCGCGCGGGGCCGGCTCGTGCTCGAAATGTCCGAACCGGTCCTGCCCGCGCACCAGGGTCGCGCTGTCGCGGGCGCCCGCCACCTGGCGCAGCGCGGTCGGGATGTAGCGGATCGCCAGCCCGATCCGCCGATCGTCGGAGCGGTTGGGTTCGGAGCCGTGGAACAGCAGCACATGGTGCAGCGAGGCCTGGCCGGGGGCGAGTTCCACCAGCACCGCGTCCCGCTCATCGACCGTGACCGCCAGTTCCTGGCCGCGGGTCAGCAGATTGTCGGGGTGGAACGTGTCCTGGTGCCCCACCTGCGCGCGATGGGTGCCGGCGACGAATTTCATGCACCCGTTCACCCGGCTGGCCGGGGTCAGCGCGAGCCACAGCGTGGTCACGTCGGGCGCGCTGAGGCCCCAATAGGTCGCGTCCTGATGCCAGGAGACGAAACCGCGGTCTCCGGCTTCCTTGATGAAGAAGGTGGTGGACCAGCAGAACAGGTCCGGCCCCAGCAGGTCGGAGACCGCATCGAGGATGCGCGGATGGCGGATCAGTTCGTCAAGCCAGGGAAACAGCAGATGCGGCTTGTGGCGCATCGCCGCCTTCAGCGGCCCGCCCTGGGCGGCCTCGGTCGCTTCCAGCCGGGCGCGGGCGGCGGCAGCCTCCTCGGCGGTCAGAATGTCGAGCGGAAAGTGGTAGCCGGTGCGGCGATAGGCGGCGATGGCATCGGGCGAGAGCATTCCTGGGTTCCTCCGGCGGCGCCGACAGGCTGGCCGCGTGGGGAACCCGGGGTCAAGAGCGGCTCAGCCCAAGGGGCTTACCCCTGGCGTGCCTTCATCCGCGGGTTCTTCTTGTTGATCACGTAAACCCGCCCGCGCCGGCGCACCACGCGGCAGTTCTTGTCGCGGAGCTTGGCGGAACGAAGGGAATTGCGGACGCGCATGGGGAAATCCGGAACCGGCTGGCGAGATGCGGCCGGATAAAGGCCATGCCCCACCCTGTCAACCCGCCGCGCGCGCGGGCATAACCGGCGCGAGACGGAAAGGAGCCGCATCGTGTCGCTGATGGCCACCCTGGCCGGCGGGATCACCGCCACCATCGCCGCCACCGGCTATGCCGGGATCGCCGGGCTGATGGCGATCGAATCCGCCTGCATCCCGCTGCCGTCGGAGATCATCATGCCGTTTGCCGGTTTCCTCGCCGCCACCGGCCGGATGGACCTGCTCGCCGCCGCCACCGCCGGGGCGATCGGATGCAATCTCGGCTCCACGCTGGCCTATGCGGTGGGGTTCTGGGGCGGGCGACCGGCGGTGCTGCGCTGGGGCCGCTACGTGATGATGGGGAGCCGCGAGCTCGCCTGGGCCGAGCGCTTCTTCGCCCATGGCGGCGGCCTCACGGTCCTGATCGGGCGGCTCTTGCCGGTGATCCGCACCTTCATCGCCCTGCCCGCCGGGGTGGCGCGGATGCCGATGACGCGGTTCCAGATCTACACCTTCGTGGGCTCCTGGCCGTGGTGCTACGGGCTGGCCTGGGCCGGCTACCGGCTGGGGCGGGCGTGGGAGACCTCGCCCGGGCTGCGCGCGGCGATGGGGCGGCTGGATGCGCTGGCGGTGGCGCTGATCCTGGCCGGGGCCGGCTGGTGGGTCTGGCGCTGGCGGCGGGGCTGAGGCTTGTCCGTCCCCCCTCCTCCCTCTAGTGTCCTGTCCCTGCAATGCCTTCCCATTTCAGGGGCCAGCAGGCCACTGAAAACAAAAAGCCAGTGTCCCGACACATGATGACGATATCCCTGAGTCGGGACACTAGCCTCGCGCGGCGTCCATGACCCCGCTTCTTCCCCCCGACGAGGCCGCGCTCGCCGCGCTCCTTGCCGGCGCCATCGCCCCGCTCGCGGTCACCGGCAACGCCACCAAATCGGCCATGCTGCGCCCGGTCCAGGCGGCTCAGACGCTTTCCACCGCCGCGCTCGCCGGCATCCCGCTCTACTCCCCCAAGGAGCTCGTGCTCCGCGCCGGCGCCGGCACGCCGCTGCCGGTCATCGAAGCCACCCTCGCCGCCGCCGGCCAGCAGCTGATCGCCGAGCCGCCCGATTTCTCCGCCCTGTTCGGCACCCTGCGCCCGGCCACCATCGGCGGCATCGTCGCCGCCAATCTCTCCGGCCCGCGGCGGATCGCATGGGGGGCGACGCGCGACCATCTGCTCGGCATCCGCGCGGTGAACGGGCGCGGCGAGGTGATCCGCTCCGGTGGGCGGGTGCTGAAGAACGTCACCGGGCTCGACCTCTGCAAGCTGCTCGCCGGCAGTCACGGCACGCTCGCCGTCCTGACCGAAGTCACGCTCAAGGTCCTGCCGGCCCCCGAGGCGGTCGGCACCGTGGCGCTGCCAGTGGCCGATGCCGCCACCGGGGCGGCCGCGCTGGCTGCCGCCCTGGGCAGCCCCTATGGCGTCTCCGCCGCCGCCTTCCTGCCCGCCGAGGCGGCGCGGCTGGTGGGCCTGCCCGGGCCGGCGGCGCTGGCGCGGATCGAGGATTTTGCGCCCTCCGTCGCCTATCGCTGCGGGCGATTGGCCGGCGAGCTCGGGGGCGGGGCCGAGCGCCTCGACGACGCCGCCTCGCGCGCGCTCTGGCGGGCGATCCGCGATGCCGTCCCGCTCGGCGCCGACCCGGCCGCCGGGGAGGCGGTCTGGCGCCTCTCGGTCCGCCCCTCGGCCGGCGCCGCCGCGATGGCGGCGAGCGGGTTGCGCGGCTTCCTCGACTGGGGCGGCGGGCTGGTCTGGCTCGCCGGCCCGGCGACCGAGGCCACCCATCAGCAGGTTTGCGCCGCCGCCCGCGCCCAGGGCGGCACCTGGACCCTCTTCCGCGCCCCGGAAGCGCTCGCCGCCGCGGTCGCGGTGATCCCGCCGGAGCCGGCGCCGCTGGCGCGCATCGGCGCCGCGGTCAAGGCGGCGTTCGACCCGCGAGGCATCCTCAACCCCGGGCGCATGGCGGCCGGGCGATGAGCGGCTTCGCCTTCCCCACCCTCAGCGTGGTGCCGCCGCTGCTGGTGGCCTTCATCGTGCTGGCCTTCCTGCACTGGCGCGGCAAGATGGCGAACCACATCCTGGATCTGCGATTCCTGATGATGGTCGGCGCCATCGTGCTGATGTTCGTCCAGATCCTGGCCGCCGGCACCTGGCCGGTGGTGTCCCTGGTGTGCTTCCCGCTGGCGATTCTGTGGCTGGTGGTGGCGCTGTTCCTGCTGCGCCGGCAGTGGCATCAGTAGCCGCCCATGCAGACCAATTTCACTCCCGACCAATTGCGCGACCCCGACCTCGCCGCCGCCAACCAGGTGCTGCGGACCTGCGTGCATTGCGGCTTCTGCACCGCCACCTGCCCCACCTTCCGCCTGCTCGGCGACGAGTTGGACAGCCCGCGCGGGCGCATCTACCTCATCAAGGACATGCTGGAAGCCGGCCGTCCCGCCGGCGAACTGGAAGCGAAACATATCGACCGCTGCCTGTCCTGCCTGTCCTGCATGACCACCTGCCCCTCCGGCGTGCATTACATGCACCTCGTGGATCACGCGCGCACGCATATCGCCCGGACCTTCCGCCGCCCGTGGCACGAGCGCGCGCTGCGCGCGGTCCTGGCCGCGGTGCTGCCCTATCCGGCCCGGTTCCGTGCCGCGCTGCGGCTGGCCCGGCTGGGGCGCGGGCTGGCACGGCTGCTGCCCACCACCCACCCGCTGGGCCAGCGGGTGGCGGCGATGCTGGCGCTGGCGCCCGCCCGGCTGCCCACCGAGGCCGCCACCGCGCCCGGGGTCTATCCGGCGCAAGGCACGCGGCGCGGGCGGGTGGCGCTGCTCGCCGGCTGCGCGCAGCAGGCGCTGGCCCCGGAGATCAACGCCGCCACCATCCGCCTGCTCACCCGCATGGGGGTGGAGGTGGTGGTGCCCGCCGCCGCCGGCTGCTGCGGGGCGCTGACGCATCACATGGGGCTGCACGATCCGGCCTTGGCGGCGGCGGCGGCCAACATCGCCGCCTGGTGCGCCGAGGCCGACGGCGCCGGGCTCGATGCGATCGTGGTCAATGCCTCCGGCTGCGGCACGGTGGTGAAGGATTACGGCTTCATGTTCCGCACCGCCGCCGAGCCGCTGCGCGCCCAGGCCGCGCGGGTGGCGGCGCTGGCGGTGGATATCAGCGAATACCTGACCCGCCTGGACTACGCGCCCAGCCGGCCGCCGCCCGGGCTGCGTGTCGCCTATCATGCCGCATGCAGCCTGCAACACGGCCAGCAGATCACGGAGGAGCCGAAGGGGCTCCTGACCCGCGCCGGGTTCACCGTGGTGGAGCCGGCGGAGGCGTTCCTGTGCTGCGGCTCGGCCGGCACCTACAACCTGATGCAGCCGGAGATCGCGGGCAGGCTGCGGGCGCGCAAGCTGGAGACGCTGGGCGCGCTGACGCCGGATCTGATTGCCGCGGGCAACATCGGCTGCATCACTCAGCTTGCGGGCGGAGGGGTACCGGTGGTGCATACCGTGGCGCTGCTGGACTGGATGGCGGGGGGCCCCGCGCCGGAGATGGGGGGGGTTGCCGGCGCGCCGGTCGCAACAGTTGCCGGAGCCAGGCCGGAGCCCGGTCGGGTCTGATGCTACCGTCGCACGAAATCCCTGTAGAGCCATTACCCCGTTTGCGTCTTGTGCAGCGTCCGTTGCTGCAAAGCCGGGGCTGAAGGTTCCTGGTTCGAAACACGACTGGCGCACTCCGCCGGCTGAAGGAACTAATATTTCTTACGTATCGTTTTTCTCGTCAGGTCTGAAAATTCTCTCCAAGACCACCGGGACACTGTAATACCAACCGGCCGAAGGGCCGACCCTTCCGGTATTATGTAGCAACGGCCACCAGCCCAAATTGGAACGTCGTTGCCCTCGCCGCCACATATCGGAAGGCAGGTGAGCCGCGATGACCCCGAGGGCAGCCATCAATCCAACTAATAGACTATCCCGACTCCTTGGCCCGGGCGTTCGGGTCGTAGCGTTCGCGGCCGGCATATGCGGGATAATCGGCCTCCTCGAACCTTGCGCCGCCTGGGCCGCTTTTGAACGCGAGGCAAAATTTCGTGCGCCAGTATCCGCCCAAAAAATCGCGGTAGGCGACGTATCCATAGAGCCAAAGCGGCACGGTGCCATTGTATATGGCCCGCGCATCCGCTGGCTGAATGTGCGTGCGTCCTTCGCACGAGATAAAATGTCGTTCACCGGAGGCAACGACAGTTCCGAATGGGGCTTTTCTGGTGCCCACGAAAGTATAGCGGGGAGTCTCCGGCAAGGAGATGTGAACCGGGCCAAACCGAGATTCAACGCACTCTTCGATAATATGGGCCGCGGTGCGTCCATGGTTCATGAAGCCTATCGTGATGTCACCCTCTTCCAAGGCCGACTGGGCGGTGAACCCATAATCGATCTCGGCACTGTTCAATTCCAATCGCGGCAATTCTACCCCGATAGCGGCTTGCGCATTCAAAGTGGCTGCTGCCGCGGCATCCTCAGCGGCCTTGACCGACCGTTCCAAGTCTCGGCGCTGATCCCTGGTTGTCCGCAACATGCCATCGGTGGCGCGCCAGAGCACGAAGGTGAAGCCGGCTATCGCGATGGCCCCGAGGAAGGCAAAAAAGCCATTGTGGCGGTCAATGAGGCTCAAGCTGCATACCCCCTGTCTCCAGAAGAAATCGAGGAAGACAAGGCTGTGCTGGTGGGGACTTTCGGCGGTTTGCTCGCGGCTTATTTCGCCTATGCACTTGTGAAAGGTGGGGCCGAGATAGTTTTCAGCTACTACAAACGTCGTAAGAAGGACAACAAGAACCGCGCTCCATCCGAGACGAGAAGGCCAAGGAGTCTGTTCGGGCGCACCCACTAGACTTCCTCCAATCGCATCCCTTCCCGCCCCAGCGCGGCCAGCGTCGCTAGGAAGAACGTTGCCGCGATCGTCCCTCGGCTGAGCTTGTTGGCGATCGACGCCTCGGTCTCTGTCAACCCGTGCGCCTCCAGCCGTTTCGCCAGATCGGCATAGGTCACGTCTGCCCGCTTCAACTCAGCCTTGAGGAACCGCGCCGCCTTCCCGGCCAGTTCCTTCTCTGTCGTCGCCAGCCCCATGATAGCCTCCCGGGTTGAACAGAAGTATATCATATCCGGTATTTTCTTGTTGACAATGGGAGACGTCAAGGATACCGTATCTGCGAACAAGATCGCGGATACGACAGATGGCGCAGCACTTCCTCCTCTCCGCCCAGGCCCGGACCCTCTCCCTGGCGGCCGTGCTCCGCATGTCCGACGAAGAGGCCGAAGCGGCGTTTCGCAGCATCCGCTGGCCCGGCGGCAAGCCGGTCTGCCCGCACTGCGAATGCCCGACCGTCTATGACTGCCGGAAGGCCAACGGCGCCCCGCGCTGGCGCTGCAAGGCGTGCCGCAAGGATTTCTCGGTCACGTCCGGGACGCTGCTTGCGTTCCACAAGATGCCGCTCCGGTCCTACCTCGCGGCCATCGCGATCTTCGTCAACGAGGTCAAGGGCAAATGCGCGCTGGCCCTAAGCCGTGATCTGGACTGCCAATACAACACGGCCTTCGTCCTGGCGCACAAGCTGCGGGAGGCCATGGCATCCGAATTGAAGGGGATGCGGCTCGGCGGGGAAGGCGAGACGGTCGAGGTAGATGGCGGCTATTTCGGCGGTTACGTGAAGCCGGCGAACCACAAGGAGAATCGCCGGGACCGGCGCCTCGCCAAAAACCAGAACGGCAAGCGCCAGGTCGTAGTCGTGATGCGGGAACGGGGCGGCTCAACCCTCCCGGCCGTGTTCAAGTCCGAGTCGGCCTTGCTGGGCTTCATCGTCTCCCGTGTCGCCAAGGGCACGCGCCTCATGGCGGACGAAACTGGGTCCTGGAATGACTTGGCAGCGCGCTTTCCCGTTTCCCGGATCGACCATAGCCGGCAGTACAGCGACACCGCCGGGATCTATACGAACGGGGCCGAGGAGTTCTTCTCTCGGATGCGCCGGGCCGAGATCGGGCATCACCACCATATCGCGGGCACCTATCTGGTCCGGTATGCCCAAGAGGCCGCTTGGCGCGAAGATCACCGCCGGGTGGCGAACGGGGAGCAGGTCCAGGCTGTCATGGGGCTTGCGATGGCCTGCCGGCCTTCTGTGGATTGGTGCGGGTACTAGCAACGGACAACGCGCTAAAACTAGCTCATTTTCAGCATGTCGCGCAGCTTAAGGGCCGCATCTGCCGAGAATGCTTGCGCAAGGATTTCAATTTCGGCATTGTCCCCCGGGCCACGACTCTCGAAAAGGAAATAACCGCTGCGGTCGATGATCTCTTGGCCCGACATGGCGATGCGCCTCTCCGTCAGAGGGGCGATGTGCAGCGTTCGACCGCCATCTAGGTTCGAGCTGAAGTAATATTCCGGCATCCTTAGCCCTCCCTGGTCAGACCCATGACTGAACTAAGAACCCACAGACTCCGCAAGAGCCCCCAAATCTCGGCGCGCGACCTTGCGGACTGCATGGCCGCTTCCGAGGTCGCGGGCAGGACGATTGTCCGAGATTCCAAGTATCAGGCGATCGGGCGCGTGATACAGCACAGCGAAGCCAGAAGTACAGCATCAAGATTTATACGATCTTCAGATCAAGATACTTCGGTGCTTTATAATGAGGCACAGCGCCTTCGGGAGCGATTAGCAGATTCGCAATTTGACCGCGACTTGTACGACCACAATGCGGACTATCTAGATCGGTTCGCCGAAGTGTGGCCAAGCGTTTTGCTCCCCGTTGCGGAGCGCGCCGCTCCCGGCCCTGTGCCTTGGATTTCTCTGAGCGGTGTTCGGGTAACAATAGATTTACATGTACGGCTTCGCCGCCTAACCAAAACCAACAAAATCCGAGTGGGCGGGGTTATGTTGCGATACGCAAAGGGGAAGGCGCTTTCCTCCAAAGCAGCTCAATGGCAATCGGCTTTTTTGTATGGCTATCTGCTGCGTACTGGGACTGATCCCGACAAAGAGCCGGAGCACAAACTTTGCATAACGCTTGATGCTTACGCAGGGATTTGCCATCAGGCGCCTACGGCCTCGGTTACCTGGTTTAAGAACATGGAAGCTACATGCGCGAGCATCGCCGAGCGGTGGCCAAACATTCAGCCTCCGCCAGGAGCTATCTATTAGGACGCACCTTTCCACCGGGCGCCTAACCCCTGTCCGATCCGTTCGATCTGCCCCTCGGACGCGAGCCGATGGAGCGCCCAAAGCAGCCGGCGGATCATGTCGGAACGGATCGCCCGGTCTGCCGAGTCCAGCCCCTTATCCCGCATCGCCGTGACCGCTATGTCCTCCGCTGCGATCGGCCCCGTGGCCTCTCGAAGCGCGTCGCGGCACCGCCGGGTGATCTCGCCCATAGCAAAATAGGTAGAGCGTGGAGGCGCGGGCGCCCTGGGCCGAACATGCTTCGCGTCTTGCGCTGGGTCGAACAGCCGCAATGTGGCCTGGACGTGCGCCAGCTCAGTGCGGCATTTGGCCAACCGGCCGTCCAAGACCGCGATCTGGCCCCGTATCTCAGCGCCCTTGTCGAGCAGGGCCTTCACGACGATGGTGTCGGGCATGGGGACTATGATAGACAGCGGGCGCACCGATTACTCCCGCCGCGTGGTGGCCGTTGCTACATAATACCGGACCCTTCCGCTCATTCGGCCGGCTGGTATGCGGTCCGCGCGGAAGCGCGCGACCATGTCGCGCCAGGACGAGGATGTCGGGGTGAAATCGAAGGATGGCGCTGGCTCCCGGAGTAGGACTCGAACCTACGACCCAGCGGTTAACAGCCGCTTGCTCTACCAGCTGAGCTATCCG
>JAKBCO010000059.1 GCA_021807785.1 Pseudomonadota bacterium | reverse complement strand
CGCCGAAGCCGATGCCGGCGGTGTCGTTCGGCCGGGCGGCGAAGGGGGCGGTCAGGGTCAGCCCGCCATTGGCGGAAAACGCGATCAGGTTGCGGTCCGGCGGGGCGGCCATCAGCCGCAGGAAGCCAGTCAGCCGCCGGTCGCCGGCCTTGAGGAGGGTCTGGTCGATCACCGCGTAGAGGCTGAAATCCCCCCGATGCCGGAGCGGGATGCCGGAGGAGGCGGGGTTGGCGAGCGACAGGCCCGTGTTGTCCACGTGCTGGTCGCGGAACGTTCCTGAATCATACCATCCGCCCAGCTTCCAGGTGCCGGACCAGCGTCCCGGCCGGTGCCAGTCGAGCTCGGCGATCCAGAGCGCGCCGGTGGCGAGCGAGAACCGCGTCCCCGATGCCTCGGCACCCAGGGTCTGCGGGTCGTTGGCGAACGGGCCGGCCGGCGGGTTGTCGTCGAACACCCCGGCCAGCAGCGTGATCCCCGGTGTCGGGCGCAGCCGCAGGCGGATGCCGAGCGAGGACAGCGGATAGGCCGGCCCGCCGGCATAGAGATCGGCCGAGGGCAGCATCGGCCAGCCCATCATGGTGTTGACGAACAGCGCGGCGGGGGCGCTCACCATGAACTCCTGGTCGATGCTCTGCTGGCCGAGCTTCACATCCGCCCGACCGTCCCAGAAGGCCTGCTGGTACCAGAGTTCCCAGAGGCGGGTGGCCGGCGAGGCCTCGATGCCGCTCGCGGTCTGCAAGGTATCGAGCGCGTCGGTGCTGAGGTTGCGGCCGCGGATCTGCAGCGCGCTGATGTTGAACGTGCCGCCGGGCAGGCCGAAGGCGCGCCCGGTGTCGAGGCCGAGGCTGAGTTCGGAGAGCCCGTCATAGGCGGCTTCCCGCCTGGTGCCGCCGGTGAGGTTGCCGAGCACCTCGTCGGTGTCCTGCCAGCCGAAGCTGAGGCCGACGGCGGCGGCGCGCTGGCGCAGGCCGGCGGGATCGCCGAGCAGGTTCGGTTGCGACCAGAAGCCGGCGGCGCGAGCGGTTGCCGGGAGCGCCAGCAGCAGCAGCGTGGCGAGGCGGGCGCGGCGCACGGGGCGGGCCAAGGGGCGGATCAGACCAGCGTGTCGCCGCCGGAATTGTCCCATCCGCCAGGGTCGGAGCCAGGGTCGGAGCCAGGGTCGAGGCCCGGGTCAAGGCCCGGGTCCATGCTGGGGTCCGAGCTGGGGTCCGGGCCGGGAGCGGTGCCGTAGCCGGGGTCGGCGGCGGGATCGGCGCCCCAGGGCGCGGACGGATCGGCCAGCGCCACCGTCTCCCGCGGGGCGAACAGGCCGGTCAGGGCGTTGCCCAGCATCATCCCCCCGGCCACGCCGGCGGCGGTGCTCAGCGCCGAGCCGAGGAAGCCGCCGCCGGTCGGGACCGCCGCGGCGGGTGCGGCCGGCGCGGGCGCGGCGGGGCGGTGGCCGAACAGACCGCCGAGGAAGCCGCCGGCGGGGGCGGCAGCCGGGGCGGCCGGACGGGCGGCCTGGAGGGCGGCGATCCGCGCCTCCGCGGCGTGCAGGGCCTGGGCCTGGGCGAAGGCGAGTTGCGCCAGCCGGTAGCTTGCGGTCGGGTGGGCCGCGAAGAGCTGGGCGAGCAGCGCGTCGGCCTCCGGGTCGATCGGGGCTGCCGGCGGCGGCGGGGCGGACCATGGATTGGCGCCGGGCGGGGCGGGCGCGTCGGCGGCGGTGATCCGGCTGACCAGATCGGTGATGAGGGCGCGTTCCTGCTCGGTCATGGCGGTCTCCCGGCTGCGCGGGATGTGGCGACGCGGCCCGGGCGGGTCAACCGCGGGCGGACGCGGCCGTTATGCGAAAGCCGCCGCAAGTCTCCGGTCGAGCGTCACCAGTTCGCCGCTCAAAGAGCGAGCGAGCCACAGATAGCTCGCGTCATAGGCGGTCAGGCCCGTGGCCTCGGCCAGGTCCAGCACGGACGCCTGATC
Source organism: Pseudomonadota bacterium (assembly GCA_021807785.1). Classification (GTDB taxonomy): domain Bacteria; phylum Pseudomonadota; class Alphaproteobacteria; order Acetobacterales; family Acetobacteraceae; genus JAJZVS01. The sequence continues at coordinate 13,583 of JAKBCO010000059.1, read as the reverse complement.
CACCGCCACGGTCTCGACGTTCAGCCGATGGGCGAGACCGAACGCCGCGCGCAGCGTCTCGCGCTGGCCGGGTTGGCGCCGGATCTTGGTCAGGCAGACATTGGCCAGTTCGTATTCCAGCAGCGAGGGGGCGGCCAACCGCGCGCCGGTGAGCCGCGCGGCGATGGCCTCCGCCTCCGGCTCCCCGAACAGGAGCGCCGCGAGCGCGGAGGCGTCCACGACCTTAATGCCGATGACGGTCGGCGCGGATGGTGGAAGCGGAGTCGTCCGGCGTACGAAGACCGAGGCGGCGGACCTCGGCCAGCACTTCGGCGGGGCTCAGTTCCTGCTCCGATCGGACCGCCGCTTCGATGACGGCCAGAAGCTCGCCTTGCAGGGATCTGTGGTGCCGCGCCGCGCGCCGGCGCAGGCGTTGGACGACCTCATCCGGCGCGTTCTTGATCGAAAGATTGACGGGCATGGGTTCCGAATCTGCTCTGATCTGGAACCCAGATAGCACGGGGCCGGATCGGAGGCACGCGCCGTCACGCCGGCGACACGCAGCGGCGCCCCCCGTCCGACCGCAAGCGCCCTACCCGATCCGCTCCAGCCCGCCCATGTAGGGCGCCAGCACCGCCGGCACCCGGATCGACCCGTCCGCCTGCTGATAGGTCTCCAGCACCGCGATCAGGGCCCGGCCCACCGCCACGCCGGAGCCGTTCAGGGTGTGGACGAAGCCCAGCCCCTCCGCCCCGCGGAGCCGCGCGCCCATGCGGCGGGCCTGGAAATCCCGGCAGTTGGAGCAGGAGGAGATTTCGCGCCACGCCCCCTGCCCCGGCAGCCAGACTTCCAGATCGTAGGTCCGCGCCGCGCCGAAGCCGGTATCGCCGGCGCAGAGCAGCACCCGGCGGAAGGTCAGGCCGAGCGCGGTCAGCACCGCCTCGGCGCAGCCGGTCATGCGTTCGTGCTCGGCCTCGCTGGCCTCGGGGGCGCAGATCGAGACCAGTTCCACCTTGCGGAACTGGTGCTGGCGCAGCATCCCCCGCGTGTCGCGCCCGGCCGCCCCGGCCTCCGAGCGGTAGCAATCGGTGAGCGCGGTCAGGCGCAGCGGCAGCGCGGCGGGATCGAGCGTCTGGCCGGCGACGGAGTTGGTGAGCGGCACCTCCGCGGTCGGGATCAGCCAGCGCCCGTCGGTGGTGCGGAAGAGGTCCTCGGCGAATTTCGGCAGCTGGGCGGTGCCATGGACGGCGGCGTCGTTGACCAGCGAGGGCACCACCATCTCGGTATAGAGGTGGCTGGCGGTGTGCAGGTCCAGCATGAACTGGCCGAGCGCGCGTTCGAGCCGCGCGAGCGCCCCCTTCAGGACCACGAAGCGGGTGCCGGCCAGGCGCGCGGCGGTGGCGAAATCCATCAGCCCCAGCGCCTCCCCCAATTCGAAATGCTGCTTCGGGGCGAAGGCGAAATCGGGCTTCGCGCCGTGCTCGGCCAGCACCTGGTTGGCGCGCTCGTCGGCGCCGTCGGGCACCGCGGCATCGAGGATGTTGGGCAGCGTCTCGAGCCGGGCGCGGACCGCCGCGTCCAGCGCGGCGGCGCGGGATTCCTGCGCCTCGGTGGCGGCGCGGAGCGCGGTGGCCTCGGCTTCCATTGCGGCGGTGTCGGCCCCGGCCCGCTTGCCCTGGCCGATCTCGCGCGCCAGCGCGTTGCGCCGCGCCTGGGCCGCCTGGGCGGCGGCCAGGGCGGCGCGGCGTTCGGCATCCCGCGCGAGCAGGTCCGGTGTGACCGGGTCGAGGCCACGGCGGGCCATGGCGGCGTCGAACGCGGCGGGTTCGGCGCGGATGGCGCGAAGATCGTGCATCGGTCAGGCCTCGGTCCGCTTGGGTTCGACCATCTTCGCCGCCAGCACCGAGATTTCGTAGAGGCCGATCAGCGGCAGCGCGAGGCTGCACTGGGTGAAGACGTCGGGCGGGGCCAGGACCGCGGCGATCACGAACATCCCCACATAGGCATAGCGGCGGAACCGCTTGAGGGTGGCCGAGGAGACGATGCCCACCTTGGCCAGCAAGGTCAGCAGCACCGGCAGCTGGAAGGTCAGCCCGAAGGCGAAGATGAGCTTCATCACCAGGTCCAGATATTCCGAGACCCGCGGCAACAGCTCGATCGGCACCCCGCCGCCGCCGGTGTTGGACTGGAAGGAGGCGAAGAACTTCCACGCGAACGGGAACACCACGTAATAGGCGAGCGCGGCACCCAGCAGGAACAGCACCGGCGAGGAGATCAGGAACGGCAGCAGCGCGCGCTTTTCCGACCGGTAGAGGCCGGGGGCGATGAACAGCCAGAGCTGGGTGGCGATGATGGGGAAGGCGGTGAACATCGCCCCGAACATCGCCACCTTGATCTTGGTGAAGAAGACTTCGTAGAGCTGGGTGTAGATCAGATGCGGGGTCTGCATCCCCTGGCCCTTGAGCACATGCGCCAGCGGCTCGGCCAGGAAGTAGTAGATGCTGCCGGAGAAGAAGTAGCAGACCCCGAACATCACCATGAAGGCGGCGATCGAGTACATCAGCCGCCGCCGCAGCTCCATCAGATGTTCGAGCAGCGGCATCGGCTTGTCGTTGATCGGGTCGTCGATCGGGGTCTGCTGGTCCACTGTCGATCCAGGCGGTTGGGGCGGTCAGCGCGGCGCGAGGCTGGCGGGCGGGACGAAGGCGGGTGGGACGAAGGCGGGCGGGGTAAGGGCAGGGGCGGGCACGGCCGCGGGTGCGGCCAGCGCCGCCGGCGGGATGAAGGCGGGCGGTTCGGCGGGCGGGATGGGGTCGGCGTCCTCCGGCCGGTCCAGCGCCTCGGCGCCGAGCTCGCCCACCGTCTCGGCCCCGGTGGCGGGGTCGGTCATCGGGTCGGTGTCGAAGGTCTCGCGCAGGCTGCCGTCGGGGTCGAGGTTGCGCTCGAGCGCGTCGGCCACGTTGAGGTTGCGGAACTCGTTGAGCGTGTCCCGCACCTCGCCCAGATTGGCCTCGCGCATCATATCGTCCACATGGCCCTGGAAATCGGCGGCCATGCGGCGGGCCTTGCGGATGGTGCCCATCACCGCGCGCACAGCGACGGGCATGTCCTTCGGCCCGATCAACACGAGCGCGACGGCGACGATGACCCCGATTTCGGACCAGGAGAAGTTGAACATGCCGGCGGGGTGCTAGCAGGAAAGCGCCGGGCCGGAAACGCCCGCCAGCCGATGCCGGCCGCCGCCCGCCAACCCGGGGCGCGATCCCGCCGGCCCGAATGGCCGGAGGAGCGGGCCCCGGGCGGCCGGGGTCAATGCGACATCAGCACCGGCAGGGTCATATGCCGCAGCACCGAGCGGGTGACGCCGCCCAGGGTCAGCTCCCGCACCCGGGAATGCCCGTAGCCGCCCATCACCAGCAGGTCGGCGCCGAGGTCGGCGGCGTAGCTCAGCAGCATGTCGGCCTCGTGGATCTGCCCGTCGCTCACGCTGCGCGCGGCGGTCACGGCGAGGCCGTGGCGGGCCAGATGGGCGGCGATCTCCGCCCCCGGCACCGCATCCCCGCCGCCGGCGCGGGCGACGGTCAGCACCGTCACCTGGGCGGCGGGTTCGATCAGCCCCAGCGCGTCGCCGACCGCGCGGGCGGCCTCCCGCGTGGGCGTCCAGGCGATCAGCACGTTGCGCCCGATCGCCGGGAAACGGCCGGCATAGGGCAGCAGCAGCAGCGGGCGGCCGGCGGCGAGCAGCACGTCCTCGATCATGTGCCGCCCGGCGGGCGGGACGCGGTGGTCGGGATCGTCCTGGCCGATCACCGTGAGATCGGCATGGCGGGCGGCGGCGGCGATGGCGGGGCCGACCGGCCCGGGGGCGGTGCGCCAGTCCCCGTTGACGCCGGCACGGGCGAGGCCGGCGCGGAACTCGGCCTCGATGGTGGCGGCGCGGGCATTGGCCTGGTCTTGCAGCTGCTCGACGGCGCTTTGCAGCGCCAGCGCCTCGGGGTAGCCGCCGAGGGCAAAGGCCAGATCGGCGGGCAGCAGGAGTTCCAGCGGGCAGAGCCCGGTCAGATGGGCGCCGACGGTCCGCGCCAGTTCGAGCGCCGTCTCGAGGCGGGCGGCGTCGCGGGCGGAGCCGTCGAGGACCAGGAGCAGGTCGCGCAAGCGCATGGCAAGCCTCCGTTTCGCACCTGGGCATGGGGCGCGCGGGCGGGGCCGGCGGCATTGATGCGGGTCAAGACTCCGCGTCGGGCGGCAGGAAGCGGATCAGCCGCGCGCCGGCGAGGCGGTCCCACCGGCCGGGCAGGGCGAATTCGGCCAACGCCGCGGTGGGGAAGCGGGCCTCCACCGGCGCCCCGGGGGAGGTGGCGGCGAGGCGGCGGGCGAGCTCGTGCAGGCCGGGGTTATGGGCGATCAGCAGCAGGGAGCGGACCGTCTCGGGCACCTCGGCGAGCAGGGCGGCCAGGGTGGCGGCGTCGGCGAGGTAGAGCGGGTCCATCGGCTCCACCAGCGGCGTGTCCTCCCAGGGTTCCAGGGCGGCGAGGGTCTGGCGGGTGCGGAGTGCCGGGGAGACCAGCACGAGATCGGGGGTGAGGCCGAGGCGGCGCATGGTCTGGCCGAGGGCGGCGGCGTCGCGCTGCCCGCGCGGGGCGAGCGGGCGGTCGCGGTCGGGCAGGCCCGGGGCCTCGCGCGCGGCCTTCGCGTGGCGGAGGAGGAGAAGCTGGTGCATCGGGCGGAGTTTGGCATGGGGGGGGATGGGGCGGGAGGGGGGTGTGCGGCATGGCCGTATCCGCCGGTCTGCCCCGCAAACCGGGCGCGGGCGCCCTCCGCCGCCTTGAAACTGTAGAGAAATCTATCTACATGGCGCCAGATAGAACATCCGAAAGCCGGGCGCCATGACGCTGAACGTCAGCAACTCCGAAGCCGACGCCCTGACCCGCCGCTTCGCCCGCATCGCCGGAGTCGGCATCACCGATGCCATCGTGATCGCGATGAAGGAAGCGATCGCCCGGCGGCGGGAGGCGGAGACCGCCCAGGAAACCGCCACCCGGCTGCGGAAGAAATACGGCGTCACGCTGCCCCCGGCCGCGCGGCGGCCGCTGCCGCGCGAAGCCTTCGACGAGATCTGGGGCGATCGCTGATGTTCGTCGATGCCTGCGCGATCATCGCCCTGCTCTCCGACGAGCCGGAGGCAGGGCGGGTCGCCCGTGCCCTGGCCGCGGCGGCGGTCCGCGTCACCTCCCCGGTCGCGGTGCTGGAGGCGGTCATGGGCCTCGCCCGGGCGGACAAGTTCGCCATCAGCCCGGCCGCGGTCACGCCCCTCGTGCTGGAGTTCCTCGGCCTGCGCGATATCGAAATCCGCGATCTGCCGCCGGCCCCGGAAACCGTCGCTCTCGCGACCGCAGCCGCAGATCGCTACGGCACCGGGCGGCGGCGGCTCAATCTCGGCGATTGCCTGCATTATGCCTGCGCGAAGCATCAAGGGATGCCGATCCTGGCCACCGGCGACGAATTCCGCCGGACCGATCTCGAAACCATCCCCTGACCCACCGGGGCGGGAGCAGACCATGCGCGCCGCCCCCGCCCGGCCGGACCGACCCCCTCACCCCGCGCCGCGGATCACGCCGCCGAACCGCACCCAGTTCGCCCCGTCCCACCGCTGCAACTGCATCGCCTGGATCGGGTAGTAATTGGTGGGGCTGGTGGAAACCGTGATCCCTGGCAGCAGCGTCCCCACCGCCAGCGGCTGGATCGAGGTTGCCTGCTTCATCACGTTGCCACGCGCGAAATTGCCCTTGCACGCTTCCAGCACGTGACGCATCACCACGCCGGCGGTGTAGCCATAGACGAAATTGTTATCCGTCTGGTCGGCGTGCGGCAGGTATTTGTCCATGAACTTCCGCCACTCGTTCATGCCCGGATCGTTCTTGAACGCCGCCTCGGTGGGATCCTTCATCCAGCCGCTGGTGATGATGCCCACGCCATTCTCGGCCCCCGCCGGCTTCATCACCGATCCGGCCGAGATCGACACGTTGGTCAGGAAGAACAGCGGCTTCCAGCCCAGGTCATGGGCCTTGCGGATGGACTGCGCCGCCTGCTTCGGCGCCGCGGCGCACATGAACGTGTCGGCGCCGGCGGCCTGCAACTCGGTGATCTGCGAATCCACGGTCGGGTCGGTCGCTTCGTAGGACAGCGCCTTCACCACGTATTTGCCCCAGCTCTTGGCCAGCACGTCGCGCAGACCGGCGACATAGTCCTTGCCGAAATCATCGTTCTGGAACAGGATCCCGAGCTTCGCCTTCGGCTTGTGGGCGAGCATGTACTTGGCATAGATCTGCGCCTCGGTGCGGTAGCTCGGCTGGAGGCCGATGGTCCAGGGGTATTGCTTGTAGTGGCCCCATTTGCTCGCCCCGGTGGCGACGAACAGCATCGGCACCTTCTTGTGGTTGACGAACCGCTCGATCGCCGAGTTGGTCGGCGTGCCGAGCGTGTTGAACAGAAAATCCACCTTGTCCTGATCGAGCAGCCGGCGCACATCCTCCACCGTGCGCGGCGGCAGGTAGCCGTCGTCATAGCTGATGAAATCGATCATCCGCCCGGCAACCCCGCCCTGGTCGTTCATCATCTTGAAGAACGCCGTCTCGGTATGGCCGATCGCCCCGTAGGAGGAGGCCGGGCCGCTATAGGGCATGGTGTTGCCGATCTTGAGCTTGTGCGCGCTCACCCCCGGGGTGGCGGCGCGCGCGCGGCCCGCCGCCGCGCCGAGAGCCGCCGCCGCCGCGCCAGTCAGAATCGTCCTGCGTTCGATCATTTCCGTCTCGCTCCCGAATTTTCGTGATTCTTGTCGCGTGCCTGCCTCACCGGCCAGGCCGGCCCGGCCAGCATGACCGCGCCTCCGCGCCCGCGCAAGCCGGCCTTGCGCCGGGCGGGGTGGCCGCCCTGCCCGGCCCGGTCTATGCCGGGGCGATATCGGGGGAACCGCCATGGACCAGTTCGACCTCACCAGCCGCCTCGCCGCCGACGCGCCCGCCCCGGCGCCGCGCTTCACCGGATTTCCGCGCTACAATTTCATCGGCGGCCATAACGACCCGGCGCTGATCCCGCTCCCCGGCCTGATCGAGGCCGCGCGCGCCGCCCTCGGCCGCGACGGCACCAAGCTGGCGATGTACAATCTTTCGCAGGGGCCGCAGGGCTACCTGCCGCTGCGGCAATTCGTCGCCGGCAAGCTCGCCGGCCATCGCGGCATCAAGGGGACGGCGGAGGACGTGCTGATCACCTCCGGCTCCGGCCAGGGGATCGACTTCGTCAACCGCCTGCTGGTCGCGCCGGGCGATACCGTGCTGATCGAGGAATTCTCCTACGCCGGCGCCATCACCCGGGCGCGCCAGTCGGGCGCGAAGGTGATCGGCCTGCCGCTCGACGCGCATGGCATCCGCATCGACGCGCTGGAAACCATCCTCGCCGACCTCGCCGCGCGCGACATCCGGCCAAAATACATCTACACCATCCCCACCATCCAGAACCCCACCGGGTCGATCCTGCCGCTCGATCGCCGCCAGGCGCTGGTGGCGCTGTCGGCCCGGTTCGGGGTGCCGATCTTCGAGGATGAATGCTACGCCGACCTGCTGTGGCACGGGGTCGCCGCGCCGCCGGCGCTGCGCGCGCTGGCACCTTCGCAGGTGGTGCATATCGGTTCGTTCTCGAAATCCCTCGCCCCCGCCCTGCGGCTGGGCTACGCCTCGGCCGACTGGCCGATGCTGGCGCGCATGATCGCCTGCAAGGCCGACGGCGGCACCGGCGCCATCGACCAGATGGTGGCGGCGGAATATTTCACCCATCATTTCACCGGCCATGTGGCGACCCTCAGCACCGGCCTCGCGGCCAAGCTCGCCGTCATGCAGGACGCGCTGGCGGCCGAGTTCGGCACCGCGGTCGAGACCTGGGCGCCGGAGGGCGGCATCTTCCTGTGGATGAAGCTGCCCGACAGCGTCGATGTCCGCGCCCTGGTCGCGCCCGCGCTCGCCGCCGGCATCGCCTTCAATCCGGGACCGGAATGGGCGGTGGACGCCGAGGCGGCGAAATCCCAGCTGCGCCTCTGCTTCGCCCTGCCGACGGCGCAGGAGATCCGCGAGGGCGTGGCCGCCTTCGCCCGCGTCTGCCGCGAGGTCACCGGCATCCCGCCGCGCAGCGCCAACATCGCCCACCCGGGCGACTGATAGACCCGTCTTCCGCAGGAGGATGGGTCTATGCGCGCCGGGTTGGCGGGCGGCGGCGCGCGAAACGAGACTCACACCGGCAGCTTCCCGCCATAGGCGCACTCGGCCAGGGTGGTGCGATCCAGCACCGCCAGGAACGCTTCCGCCGCCGCCGCCAGCGGCTGACGCAGGGCGCAAACCGGGGTCAGGCGGCAGAGGTTGCCGCTGGCGCGGAAACATTCCACCAGCGCCTGCTCGCGCTCCAGCGCCCGCACCACCGCGCCCAGGCGAATCTCCCCGGCCGGCCGCGCCAGGCTGAGCCCGCCGCCGGCGCCGCGATGGGTGGCGATGAACCCGGCGGCGGCGAGCTCCTGCACCACCTTGTGCAGATGGTGGCGGGAGATGGCGAACTCGCGGGCCAGTTGCTCGGTGTTGAGGCGCCGGTCGGGCTGGCCGGCCAGCCGCACCAGCACGCGCAGGCCGAAATCGGTGAAGCCGGTCAGGCGCATGGCGGCGCCATGAATGGGTATTGCATATGCCTGTTTACCGTCCTATGAATTGGCTTGTCGATTACCACTTACCCGGCCCGGAGGCCACCGCCATGCCCGAAATCGACCTCGCCCAGCCGATCGGCGCCATCGCCGTCGCCCTGCCCGGCGCCACCGCGATCTTCCGCCGCCATAAGCTGGACTTCTGCTGCGGCGGCGCGGCCAGCCTGGCCGACGCCGCCGCCGCCCGCGCGCTCGACCCCGACGCCATCGCCGCCGAACTGGCCGCGCTGGCCCCGGCGGCCTCCGACACGTCCACCGAGCCGGCGGTGCTGATCGCGCGGATCGTCTCTCGCTATCACGAAGGCCATCGGCGCGACTTGCCGGAGCTGATCCGCCTCGCGCGGCGGGTGGAGGCGGTGCATCGCGGCAAGCCGGGCACGCCGGCGGGGCTGGCCGACATCCTCTCCGGCATCCAGGCCGAGCTGGTCCCGCATATGGCGAAGGAGGAGCTGATCCTGTTCCCCCTGCTCGCCGCCGGCCTCGACGATCCGCGCGCGGCGATGGCCGCCGGCCCGATCGCGCGGATGCGCGCCGAGCACGACGATTGCGGCGCGGCGCTGGAGGAGATGGCACGGGTGACCGGCGATCTGACCCTGCCGGCCGAGGCCTGCAACACCTTCCGCGCCCTCTATGCCGGGCTGGCGCATTTCCGCGACGAGCTGATCGAACACATCCACCTCGAGAACAACGTGCTGTTCCCGCCGTTCGAGGCGCTGGCGGGATAGCGGGCGGTTTTACCGGGCGTTCACCTTTCGGCGGGCAGACTGGGCGGACGGAAACGCCGCGTCCCGTCCGCTCCGCCCGCCAGAGGATCCCGCCCATGCCCGATCTTGCCACCGCCCCGGCGTGGTATCGCCCCGATCGGCTGCCGATCGGCCTGCGCGTCGCGCTGGGTTTCGTGCTGCCGTTGCTGGCGCTGGCGGGGCTCGGGGTGATGACCGGCGCCGACGTCAGCAGCACCGCCGCCGCCACCGGCAGGCTCTATCGTCACCCGTTCGTGGTGACGCGCAGCCTGGCGCAGATCCGCTACACGGCGATGCTGCTGGATCGGCAGGCGCATACCGCGGCGATGGGCGGGGCGACCGCGCCCGACAAGCTGGCCTCCCGCACCAAGGTGGTGGACGCGGCGCTCGCGGAGGCGGAGCACGGCTATCTCGGCCCGCGGCGGGACATCCGCGCGCTTCGCCGCGACACCGGCAGCTATGTGGCCATGATCCGCAAGGCGATCGTGCTGGCCGAGAACGATCATCTCGGCCACGCCGCCTCGCTCTATCAGAAGCAGAACCCGGTGCTGTTCCCGCGGCTGCTGCACACCACCACGGCGATGATCGACGTCGCCGCCGCCAAGGCCCGCGCGCTGGTCGCATCCGCCGCCGCGACCCGCCGGCGCACCCTGCGCACCGCCTGGAGCATCGCCGCCGTTGCCCTCGCGGCCTCGGCGCTGGTCGCGTTCCTGACCACCATCGGCCTGACCCGTCCGCTCGCCGCGCTGCGGGTGGCGATGGCGCGCCTTGCCGAGGGGGCGCGCGACGTCGAAATCCCCGGGCGGGCGCGGGGCGACGAGATCGGCGCGATGGCCGCCACCGTCGGGGTCTTCAAGGACGCGATGGCGGAGGCCGAGCGCCTGCGCGCCGAGGCGGCGGCGCAGACCGAGGCCGAGCGCCAGCGCGCGGGGCGGATCACCGAGCTCTCCCGCGCCTTCGATGCCAGCGCCACAACCCGCCTCGGCACCGTCGCCCATGCCGCCGACGATCTGCACAAGACCGCCGAGACGATGGCCGCGACCGCCGAGGAGGCGGCACGCCGCGCCGGCGGCGTCGCCGCGGCGGCCGGCCAGACCTCGGGCAATGTGCAGACGGTGGCCGCGGCCACCGAGGAGCTGTCGGCCTCCATCGCCGAGATCGGCCGCCAGGTCGGCCAGGCGACGGAGATCACCGGCAAGGCGGTGGAGGAGGCCGGCGCGGTGACCGCGCAGGTGCGCGCGCTGGCCGAGGCGGCCCAGAAGATCGGCGAGGTGGTCGATCTCATCAACACCATCGCCAGCCAGACCAATCTGCTGGCGCTGAATGCGACGATCGAGGCGGCGCGGGCGGGGGAGGCCGGCAAGGGCTTTGCCGTGGTCGCCTCGGAGGTGAAGGCGCTGGCCGGGCAGACCGCGCGCGCCACCGAGGAGATCGGCGCCCAGATCGGCGCCATGCAGGGTGCCACCGGCGCCACCGTCAGCGCGATCGAGGCGATCCGCGGCACCATCGCCGAGATCAGCCGCACCGCGACCGCGATCGCCGCCGCCACCGACCAGCAGGGCGCGGCCACCCGCGAGATCGCGCGCAACGTGCAGGAAGCGGCCGGCGGGACCGAGCAGGTCTCGGCCACCATCGCCGGTGTCACCGAGGCCGCCGAGCAGGCCGGCAGCGCGTCCGGCCAGGTGCTGACCGCCTCCGGCACGCTGTCGGCCGAGGCGGAGGGGCTGCGCGGCGAGGTGACCCGCTTCCTTTCCGCGCTGCGCGCCGCCTGACCTCTTCCCGCCGGCGGCCTTGTGCCCATATGATAAGGCCATGGGAACGCAATTCGCGGTGACAGACCGCGCCGCCGTCCGCATCGCCGAGATCGCGGCCGGCGCCGCTCCGCCGGGCGAACCGCCCCCGGCCCTGCGCGTCGCCGTGCTGGCCGGCGGGTGCAGCGGGATGCAGTACCGCTTCGACCTCGATCCGGCCGCCCTGCCCGACGATCTGGTGATCGAGCGGCAGGGGGCGCGGGTGCTGGTGGACCCGGTCAGCCTGGATCTGCTGGCCGGCGCCGAGCTCGACTACAAGGACGCGCTGATGGGGGCGCATTTCGCGGTGCAAAACCCGAACGCGACCGCCTCCTGCGGGTGCGGGACCAGCTTTTCGGTGGAATGAACCTGCCCGACGGCTGCCCGCCTCATCCCGCCGCCGGGGTCTCGAACCGGTAGGGGCTCGCCCCGCGCGTGAGCGGGTCCCCGACCAGCCGATGCGCCAGCGGCGGAAACGCCCGCGACCGGCACTCCACCCGCTCGCATAGCCGGCAAGAGAGGCCGATCCCCACCCGCGCCGCCGCCAGATCGAGCCCGTCGGCATAGACCACCTCCGCGGCATGGGCCGCGGCACAGCCGATCGCCACCACATGGGTGGGCGGCGGCTCGCCCCAGCGGGACGGCGCGCGGGCAACCGTGCGGGCGAGGCAGAGAAACGCCGCCCCGTCCGGCAATTCGGCCAGCTGCACCTGGATCTCGCCGGGGCGGGCGAACGCGGTATGCACCACCCAGCGCGGGCAGGACCCGCCATAGCGGGCGAAGGGAAACCCGGCGGCCGAGAACCGCTTGGTCACGTTCCCCGCCGGATCGACCCGCAGGAAGAAGAACGGCACCCCACGCGCCCCCGGCCGGCCGAGCGCGGCGATGCGCTGGCAGGCCTGCTCGAAGGACACGCCGAACCGCGCGGCCAGCGCCTCGATGTCGTAGCGCAGCGCCGCGGCGGCGGCCAGGAACGGCGCATACGGCATCAGCAGCGCCGCGGCCAGGTAGTTCAGCAGGCCGATGCGGATCAGCATCGCCGCCTCCTCGGAACTCGGCGGCGAGTCCGCCAGCACGGCCTCCGCCGCATCCCGCGCTTCCAGCAGCGCCAGCTGGAACGCCATCTGGAATCCCCGGCTTTCGCGCGGCAGGCTCTCCGACAGCGCCAGCGCGCGCGTATCCGGGTCGAACGACCGCAGCGCCGCCTCCAGCGGGCGCACCGTGACGCTCACCCCATGCAGCCGGCGCAGCCGTTCGGCGATGGCGTGGTTCATCTCGTGCGGCCCGGCCGCAAGCGCCGCGCCCAGCGCCTCGGCGGCGGCTTCCAGGGCGGGGAAATGGTTGTTTCGGTCATGGAAGAAGTCCCGCGCCTCCTCGTTCGGCAGCAGGATGCGCCGGCCGGATGGCAGGGCGATGCCGCCGGCGTCCTCGCGCGCCACCCGCCAGGCGCGATAGAGGGCGAGCACCGCGCGCGCCGCGTTGGGCGCGGCGGCCAGCGCCTGCGCCTCGGCCTCCGGCACCGGGTCGGCGCCCAGCAGCAGATCGGCGAACACCTCCCGCAGCCCGAGTTCCAGCTGGCGTTCGGTGTTGCCCGACAGCGCCGCCAGATCGACCCGCAGCACCTCGGCCAGCTTCAGCAGCAGCCCGGCGGTGACACCCCGCTGGTCGTGCTCGATCAGGTTGAGGTAGCTCGCGGAAATGCCCAGCCGCGCGGCCAGCGCCTGCTGGGTCAGCGCGGCCTCCCCGCGCAGGCGGCGGACGGTGCGGCCGAGCAGGGGACGGGCCATCGGATTGACTCCATTTACAGTTTATCGCGCCGATCGGTGAAACGAACCACCGGATTGCGCGGCATCATGGCAGATTCCGGGTGCGCTTCGCAGCTGCAATGTGAAATCTTGACGCATCCACCCCGGATCGCAAGGAGCACGCCATGATCCCCTGCCCCACCCGCGCCCCTGATGGCCTCGCCGGCCCCGCCGGCGAACCCGGGCGCTTCGACGGCATCAGCCGCGACTTCACGCCCGAGGACGTGGCGCGGCTGGCCGGTTCGTTCCGTATCCGCCACACGCTTGCCGAACGCGGCGCCGCCAGGCTCTGGCATCTGCTGCGCTCGGAACCCTTCGTCCCCACCCTCGGGGCGCTCTCCGGCAACCAGGCGGTGCAGCAGGTGAAGGCCGGGCTGAAGGCGATCTATCTCTCCGGCTGGCAGGTGGCGGCGGACGCCAACTCGGCCAACACCATGTATCCGGACCAGTCGCTCTATCCGGTCGATTCGGTGCCGAAGGTGGTCGAGCGCATCAACAACGCGCTGCGCCGGGCCGATCAGATCGGCCA
>JAKBCO010000293.1 GCA_021807785.1 Pseudomonadota bacterium | reverse complement strand
CCGCGCGCGGCGAGCTTGTCGATCACGTCGGTCATGTTGCCGGGGCTGCTCAGGACCTTCCGCCCCAGCGCGGCCTGGGTCAGGATGCCCTTGTGCAGCAGCGCCTCCAGCACCCCGAACTGGGTGGGCGTCAGCCCGGCCGCGGCGATGCGCGGGGCGAGCTGCGCGTCGATGGACGCCACCGCGCGGTGCAGTTTCACATAGACCGACAGCGCCGGGTCCGAAAACGCCGGCGCCGCCGGCGGCGGGTCGCTCACCGGTTCATCATCACCGGCAACGCCGCGCGCTCCAGCACATGCCGGGTGACCCCGCCCAGGATCAGCTGGCGCAGCCGGGAGTGCGAATAGGCCCCCATCGCCAGCAGATCGCAGCCGAAATCCCGCGCCGCGGCCAGGATGCCGGCGCCGACCACCCCGCCCACCGGCTGGAACGTCACCTGCTCGGCCTTCACCCCGTGCAGCGCCAGATAGGCGGCGAGTTCCGGCGCGCCGGGGCCGCGCCGCTGATAGCCCTCGGCGGAGAGGATGCGCACCGCCTCGGCCCGGTGCAGCCAGGGCAGCACGGCGCTGACGGCGGAGGCGGATTCGGCGGTCCCGTTCCAGCCCAGGCAGATCCGCGTCCCCACCGTCTTCGGCACCACCTGCGGCGCGAGCAGCACCGGCCGGCCGGAATCGAACAGCACGGCATGGAGCGCGTCGGAGGAGGAGACGTCCTCCCCGGCTTCCGGATGCGGCACCACGGTGAGGTCGGCCAGCCGCGCCTGCTGGGCGACCAGATCCTCCTCCCGCCCGATCACGGCGGCGAAGCTGGCGGTGGCGGCCTCGGTCCCGGGGACGGGTTCGCCCAGGGTCACCTGCTGCTGGGCGGCGAAGCGGTCGAACATGGCGCGCACGGCGTGGGCGCGGTCGTTGCTCTCGCGCTCGGTGGCGGTCATCATCTCCTCGATCATCGCGCCCGACAGGCCTTCCCCGGCCAGCGGCGCGACATCGCGGCTATCGACGCGGACATGCAGCGCCAGCACATGGGCGTTCCAGATGCGCGCGATCTGCAGGGCGGTCGCCAGCGCGGCCTCGCCGGCTGCGGTACCTGTGAGCGGCAGCAGCAATTTGCGGATAGCCATGTGCGCTCTCCCTGTCGGTTCAACTCAGGCGTGCATGGATAGCACGGCAGCCCTGCGCGCCGATAGCGGGTCGGGTTGCCGGGGCGAGGCCGGGCGCGGCGCGGTCAGCCGCCCCCGAACGCGCTGAGCCCGGTCTGCGCCCGGCCCAGGATCAGGGCATGCACGTCATGCGTGCCCTCGTAGGTGTTCACCGCTTCCAGGTTCATCACGTGGCGGATCACGTGGTACTCGTCGGCGATGCCGTTGCCGCCGTGCATGTCGCGCGCCTCCCGCGCGATCGCCAGCGCCTTGCCGCAGGAATTGCGCTTGCAGAGGCTGATCATCTCCGGCGCCGCGTCATGCGCGTCCATCAGCCGGCCCAGCCGCAGCACCGCTTGCAGGCCCAGCGCGATCTCGGTCTGCATGTCCGCGAGCTTCTTCTGGATCAGCTGGGTCGCGGCCAGCGGCCGGCCGAACATCATCCGCTGCATGGTGTAGTCGCGCGCCGCCTGCCAGCAGAACTCCCCCGCCCCCAGCGCGCCCCAGGCGATGCCGTAGCGGGCGTTGTTGAGGCACGAGAACGGACCGCGCAGCCCCTTCACCCCGGGCAGCAGGTTCGCCTCCGGCACGAAGACGTCGGCCATCATGATCATGCCGGTGACCGAGGCGCGCAGGCTGAACTTGCCCTCGATCTTCGGCGTCTCGAGGCCCTTCATGCCGCGTTCCAGCAGGAAGCCGCGGATGGTGTCGGTCTCGTCCTTGGCCCAGACCAGCAACACATCGGCGAGCGGGGAATTGGTGATCCAGGTCTTCGAGCCGTTCAGCAGATAGCCGCCGTCCACCTTGCGCGCGCGGGTCCGCATCGAGGCGGGATCGGAGCCGGCATCGGGCTCGGTGAGCCCGAAGCAGCCGACGAATTCGCCCGACCGCAGCCGCGGCAGGAACCGGTCCTTCTGCTCGGCCGAGCCGAACGCCCAGATCGGGTACATCACCAGCGAGGATTGGACGGAAAACGCCGAGCGGTAGCCGGAATCGACCCGCTCCACCTCGCGCGCGATCAGCCCGTAGCTGACGTAATTGACCCCCGCGCAGCCATGGCTGTCGAGCGTGGCGCCGAGGAAGCCCATCTCGCCCATCTCGGTCATGATGGCGCGATCGAAGCTCTCGTGGCGGTTGGCGAGCAGGACGCGCGGGAACAGCCGGTCCTGGCAATAGGCGCGCGCGGCGTCGCGGATGGCGCGCTCGTCCTCGGTGAGCAGGGAGTCGAGCCGCAGCGGATCGTCCCATGCGAAGGCGGTGAAGCGGGATGCGGTCATGCCTCGGTTTCGCGCGCCTGGATGCGGGGGCGGATCAACATGAAGGCGGGGATGTCGGCGCCGAAGCCGGTGACGCCGGCGGACGCGGCCTCCTCGGCCGGGCGGCGGTCGCGGCGCCGGTCGGGCGCGGCGCGCGGCGCGGGTGCGGCCCCAAGGGGGGACGGAGCGGTGGACGGAGCGGTGGGCGGAGGGGTGGACGCGGCGGTGGGCGCAGCGGAGGACGGAAGGGTGGACGCGGGCGCGGCGGCTTCCCCGGCGGGTTTGGCACGGCGCGCGCGCGGCGGCCTGGCCGCCTCCGCCGGCGGTTTCGCGGCACGGGCCGGCGCCGGAGGCTTCGCCGGCGCCCGTCCCCGCCCGCGCCGGCGGCGTCCGTCCTCGGCGGCCCAATCGACCGGATCGAGCCCCTCCACCGGCACCGGCGGAATCGGATGGCCGATCAGCGCCTCCACCGCGCCCACCGCGGCGCGGTCCTCCGGTTCGGCGATGGTGAAGGCGTGGCCTTCCAGCCCCGCCCGGCCGGTGCGGCCGATGCGGTGGACGTAGTCCTCGGCGTGGTGCGGCACGTCGAAATTGAACACATGCGACAGGCCGCCGATATCGAGCCCGCGGGCGGCGACGTCGGAGCAGACCAGCAGCTGCAACTCCCCGGCCTTGAACTTCTCGAGGGTGGCGAAGCGCACGCTCTGGCTCATGTCGCCATGCAGCGCGCCGGCGTTGAACTTGTGCCGGGTCAGCGATTTGTAGAGCACGTCCACGTCGCGCTTGCGGTTGCAGAAGATCAGCGCGTTCTGCACCTGCTGGGTGCGGACCAGCCGGCGCAGCGCCTCCCGCTTGTCATGCTCGGCGACCAGCACCAACCCTTCGGTGATGGTGGCGGCGACCGAGGCCGGACGCGAGACCGAGATCTCGCGCGGATTATCGAGGAACGCATCGGCCAGGCGCCGGATCTCGGGCAGCATGGTGGCCGAGAAGAACAAGGTCTGCCGGTTCTTCGGCAGCAGCGAGACGATGCGCTCGACATCGGGGATGAACCCCATGTCGAGCATCCGGTCGGCCTCGTCGATCACCAGGATCTTGACGTCGGTGAGCAGCATCATGCCGCGCTCGAACATGTCGAGCAGGCGGCCGGGGGTGGCGATCAGCACATCGACCCCGCGCATCAGCACGTCCTTCTGGTCGGACATGCTCTCCCCG
>JAKBCO010000292.1 GCA_021807785.1 Pseudomonadota bacterium | reverse complement strand
GCAGACGAGGGGCTGATCCGAGGAGGCAGCAGCGGGGCGCCTGATGCCGGAAAGCGGCAAGGCGGTGGAAAAGGGTTAGGAATACGCCCGGCGGACGTTGGAGGCTGCGGCCCGGGCGAGGTAGAGGCGACTATCAGCGGACGCTCGGCGTCGGCCCCGGCGTTGAATGTCGCACAGGAGCGGCTTCGGGCCACAACTTGTCAACCACTTTGCCAAGCAAATTGGTCAGATTCCCAATCTGTTTCTCGCTTTCGAGCGCCACCTTCCGCAGTTGTTCGAGCGCCCGTTCGTTAGCTCTTTCGCTCTGTACCGAGATCCTTTCCGTTTCGGCGCTCTCCCGTGCGTTCTCCACGACAGCAGACCCGACTGCAAGAGACAGCATAGTGGCCGGGACGGTACCGAGGATGAATGCAGTATAAATCACATATATAACGATACTGATCCGAGGTGTTGGGTTGGGGAGTCGCAGGAACTGCACAGTGAGTCCTGCCAGAACCGGCAAGTACAGACCGATGGTCGTATAAAACCGTCCATAGACCAATGCTGTCGCGGCAGAGATTGCGAAGCCGGCGATTATAAGGGAGATTGACCTGTCCACTCTACCCTGCCGCTTGCCCGCGGCGGGTTGGCTCTCTTCTGTCACATGCGGCTCACTCGGCGGGCGCGACGGCCTTCTCAGATAGGGAAGCCAGGCGGGAATCGCCTGTAGCATCGCCGCCACGGCCGTGATTGCTGCCAACACAAGGAGCACGTCTTTCGAACTACCGTGGCTCATCGCGATTCCGGTGTGATCAGATGGGCGATGCTGGGCCGGACGTGGATCGGTGGCTGGCCACGTCGCCTGCAACCTGAAACTATACAGTCGCCGCTGGGGCCGGCATCGACCTGCAATCCCGCCCAATGGAAGGGATCGGCGGCAAGCTGCATTCGAATCCGCCGACCTCAAGCTGTCCGATTGCGCTACTCAGGCGCGATGCGACCGACAGAGTGGTGGAAAATCCCGAGCGCCAAGGCCATCTGCCTCCGCTCGGTTGCGACGCGGCTGCCCCGACTGAGACCACCACCTCGGGCCCGATCAGTACCCCTACCGCAACCGACTTGGGATTCGATCTTCGCACTGTAGCCTCCAATCCCTCAGGCCGTTCACGATCATAACGGTCTGACCGATTCGCGTGCGAGGGTTTCCCGGCGGACGAGCACGGAAATCGGGTGGATGAGCGGGTAGCGAGCCGCCAAGCGGATGGCCACCGGACGAGATGACGATGTTTTGCCAGCATCCTCGCCGGATCGCCACCTCCACCCGATCCCCCCCAGGCGCGGAGCATCCCCGCCCGCTCATCCGCCGCCGAATCGCGCCAGCAATCGGGCCAGGGTGGGGCCGATCGCCTCCAACTCCCGCGCATGGGCTTGCGAGAGCGCGCGCAGCACCGCCTCGCCGCGCGGGGTCAGCGCCAGCAGCGCCCGGCGGTGGTCGGCCGGGTCGGCGCGCCGGTCCACCAGGCCGAGCTGGCCCAGCCGGTCGATCAGCTCCACCGCCGAATGCGAGCGGATCAGCAGCTGCTCGGCCAGCGCGCCCAGGCTGGGCGGGGTGGGCGCGCCCTTGATCGCCAGCAGCGCCTGGTGCTGGCGCGGCGTCAGCCCCGCCGCCCGCGCCGCCGCCTCGGAAAACGCGGTGAATCCGCGCAGCGCCTGGCGGAACGCGGCCAGGGCGGCATAATCCGGTTCCGGGCTGATAGGCGCGGGCATCGGCCTCTGGTAAACCCGGTCCATGCAGACCGCCACCTCCTCCGCGTTCAAGGCCAATGCCCGCGTGGCGCTGAACGACGCCGGGTTGCAGAAGGCGCTGGCCCGCTCCGGAACCTCCTTCATCGCCCGCCGCGCCGCCGCCGCCGCGGCCTTGCCCGAGTTCGAGACGCTGCGCGACGAGGCGCGCGCGATCAAGGACCACACGCTCGCGCATCTCGATTTCTACCTCGAGGCCTTTGCCGACAAGGTGGAAGCGGCCGGCGGGCAGGTGCATTTCTGTGCCGACGCCGCCGAGGCGCGCGCGGTGGTGCTGGAGATCTGCCGCGAGGCCGGCGCGCGCACGGTGACCAAGGGCAAGTCGATGATCAGCGAGGAGCTGGGCATCAACGACCACCTGGAGGCGAACGGCATCACCCCGGTCGAGACCGACCTCGGCGAATACATCCTGCAACTCCGCCACGAGACGCCGAGCCATATCATCGCCCCCGCCTTCCACCTCAACCGCGAGGATTGGGAGGCGAGCTTCCGTGCCGCCCATACCGACCTGCCGGCCGAGCGGGTGTTTCGCGAACGGCGCGATATCCTGGTGGAAGCGCGCACCAAGCTGCGGGAGAAATTCCTGGCAGCCGATGTCGGCATCACCGGGGCCAATTTCCTGATCGCCGAGACCGGCTCGAGCGTGATCGTGACCAACGAGGGCAACGGCGATCTGACCCAGACCCTGCCGCGGGTCCACATCGCGCTGTCCAGCATCGAGAAGGTGGTGCCGACCCTGGAGGACTGCACCAGCCTGCTGCGGGTGCTGGCCCGCTCGGCCACCGGGCAGGAGTTCTCGGTCTATACCACGTTCTCCACCGGGGCCCGCCGGCCGGACGACCTCGACGGGCCGGAAGCCTATCATGTGGTGATCGTGGACAATGGCCGGTCCGGGATGCTGGGTGGCGAATTCCAGCCGATGCTGCGCTGTATCCGCTGCGCCGCCTGCATGAACCATTGCCCGGTCTATGGCGCGGTTGGCGGGCACGCCTATGGCTGGGTCTATCCGGGCCCGATGGGCAGCGTGCTGACCCCGGCGCTGATCGGGGTGGATCAGGCGGGACTGCTGCCCGGCGCTTCCACCTTCTGCGGCAAATGCGAGAGCGTCTGCCCGGTGCGGATCCCGCTGCCGGGGTTGATGCGCCACTGGCGGGAGCGCGAATTCGAGCGCCACCTGACCCCGGCGGCGCAACGGCGCAACCTGGCACTCTGGGCCTTCGTGGCGAAACGCCCGGTGCTTTATCGCGCGCTGACCCGCGCCGGAGCGTTCGGGCTGCGCCTGCTCGCGGGTCGGCGCGGGCGGTTTCAGCGGTTGCCGCTGGCCGGAGGCTGGACCGCGGGGCGCGATCTGCCGGCGCCGGAGGGCGAGACCTTCTTCGCCCGCTACGCGCGCGAACAGCGCGGGCGGGCGGCATGAGCCGCGAGCAGGTGGTGCTGGCGATCCGTCGTGGCCTCCGCCGCGGCCCGTTGCCGCCGGATCAGGCGATGGCGCTGCAAGCGCGGCTGGATGCGCATCCGCGCCACCCGATCCCGGCCCGCTCGCGGCTGGATCGGGACGGACAGGTGGCGCTGTTCGCGGCCAATGTGGAACGCGAGTTCGGCACCGTGCTGCGGGTGGCCGATGCGGCCGCGGTGCCGGCGGCGGTGGCCGACTGGCTGGCGGCGCAGAACCTGCCCTCGGCGGCGGCGATCGCCCCGCATCCGGAGCTGCGCGCCATCCCCTGGGCCGATCGCCCGCTGCTGCGCCTGCGCGAGGGCCGCGCCGAGGCCGCCGACGCGGTGGCGATCCAGCACGGCTTCGCCGGCATCGCCGAGACCGGCACCTTGATGCTGCCGTCAGCGCCGGAGCGCCCGACCA
>JAKBCO010000058.1 GCA_021807785.1 Pseudomonadota bacterium | reverse complement strand
TCGGGTCCAGGAGCGGCAGATCGATCACCTGCCCCTGCCCGCTGCGTTCGGCAACCCGCAGCGCCACCATCACCGCATAGGCGCCGTAGAGCCCCGCCACCATGTCCGCGAGCGCCAACGGCGGCAGCACCGGGGCACGGTCGGCGAAGCCATTCTTGGCCGCGAAGCCGCTCAGCCCCTCCACCAGCGAGCCGAACCCGGGCCGGTCCCGATACGGCCCGGTCTGGCCGAAGCCGGTGACCCGCACGATCACCAGCGACGGGTTGCGCGCGTGCAGGGCCTCGGGGCCGAGGCCCATCGCCTCCATCGTTCCGGGACGGAAATTCTCGATCAGCACCGCGGCCGAGGCGGCAAGATCGGCCACCGCCGCCCGGCCCTCCGCGCCGCGCAACGACAGCGCCACGCTCTTCTTGTTGCGGCCGTACACCTTCCAATAGAGGGAATGACCTCGCACCCGCCAGGCGCGCAGCGGGTCGCCCTTCACCGCGTCCTCGATCTTCACCACCTCGGCGCCGAAATCGGCCAGTTGCAGGCTGAGCACGTTGCCGGCCACCAGGCGCGACAGATCCACCACCCGCAGTCCGTCCAGCGGGGCCGGGGCGTCGGGGGCGAAAGCGATCGGGGGAATCATGGCGGGTGGTTGTCCTGGCGATGAACGGGGCGTAGAGCGTCCCTCAGATGCCGGTGGCCCGCAAGGGCTGAAACGGGAACGCGAAAGCGGCTGCCCCCGCAACTGTCGGCGGTGAGTTCGGATCCAGAGGCCATTGCCCAGGGGCGGTTCGACCCCAGGCGAGAAGGCGGACCCGGGCGATGACCCGCCCAGCCAGGAGACCGGCCGGCATCGAGACTGTGCGCACGCGCCGGGCGGGGTGTACCGGGGCAACGGGTGAACACCTGTACGCGGCTGTCGTCCATCACGACGGGGCCGCGAATCCGATTCGCGGTTCCCTGGAGGACCGCATGTCACGAAGCTACCTGCTTCCCCTCGCCGTCCTGACGCTGGCCACCGCCGCCCGCGCCCAGGATGCCCCCCTGCCCCAGGCCGGCGCCAGCCTGCCGCCGGTGGTGGTCACCGCCACAAGGGTGCCCACGCCGGCGCCCGACATCCCTGCCGGCATCACCGTCATCACCCGCGCCGAGCTGCAAGCGACCGGCGCCAACACCCTGACCGACGCGCTCTCCGCGGTGCCGGGGCTGCGCGTCGCGCAGTCGGGCGGACCCGGCGGCAACGCCAGCCTGTTCATCCGTGGCACCAATTCGGACGCCGTGCTGGTGCTGCGCGACGGGATGCCGGTGAACGATGCCGCCGACAGTTCCGGCGCGTTCAATTTCGGCGTGGATACGCTGGCCGATGTGGCGCGGATCGAGATCATCCGCGGGCCGATGGCGGCGCTCTACGGGTCCGGCGCGATCGGCGGAGTCATCAACATCATCACCCTGCGCGGCACCAAGCCGGGAGTACATCTGTCGGCCGATCTCGCCGGCGGGTATCCGAAGCAGATCCGCGACTCCGCGGCGCTCACCGGCACCTGGCGCGGGTTCGATTACGCGCTGGTGGCACAGAACGAATCGATGCGCGGGTTCGACACAACGCCCCAACGGATGTCGATCTATACCGGCACGCCGCAAGGCTACCGCGATTACCTGGGCACGTTGAACCTGGGCTACACGCCGGTGGCGGGGACGCGCATCTCGTTGCTACTGCGCGCCCGACAGGCGGTGTTCGGGTTCAACGCCCTGGGCAGCCCTACCTACGACGTCGCCAATTCCACCGGGCGGGATGCGACCTTGCTCGGGCGTATCGGCGTGAAATCCCTGCTGGCGGACGGGGTGTGGCAGACCGGGCTGTTCCTGGGCCGGTTGCAGGACGACCGCCGCTACACCGAGCCGCTGCTGCCGGGCGATCCGAACCAGGCGTTCAACGATTCACGCTATCACGGCTACCGCACCGATCTGCAATGGAACAACACGCTGTTCCTGTCCGATCTGTGGGCGCCCTCCTGGCTGGACCGGGCCACCGCCACCTTCGGCTACGAGCGGACCGCCGACAGCGCGAAAGTGCGGGTCAATTCCTCCTACTCCGGGTTCCCGTATCAGCAGAGCGCGGATGCGGCGATGACCGATACCGCCGAATATGCGGGCTTGCAGGGGCGCTTCTGGCGGGCGGTAACGGTGACCGCGCAGCTGCGCCACGACGCGGTGCTGAACGACCACGCCACCACCTGGCGGGTCGGCGCGGAGTGGAACGTCGCGGCGCTGCGCACCCGCCTCCACGCCGCCTTCGGCACCGCCTTCCGCGCGCCTTCGTTGTTCGACCGCTACGGGGTGGACTCCTTCGGCTATGTCGGCAACCCGAACCTGCAACCGGAATCCGCGCAGGGCTGGGAAGCCGGCTTCGTCACCACCCTGCCCGGCCTCGGGCACCCGGACCTGGTGCGCTTCGGCGCCACCTATTTCAACGAGCAGGTGAACAACCTGATCGTAGCGGTGTTCACCCCGATCGATACGGCGGAGAATATCGGCTCGGCACATATCCAGGGGGTGGAGACCACGTTGTCGCTGCACCCAGCCGGCTGGCTGCGGCTGGACGGGAGCTGGACCTACACCCAACCCGAGAATGCCGATACCGGGGAGTTGCTGCTGCGCCGGCCGCAGAACACCGCCGCCGGGCGCGCGATCATCACCCCGCTGCCGCGGCTGTCGATCGTACCGGAAGTGGATTTCACCGGCGCGTTCCAGGACTATCTGAACGATAATTCCGGGTTCAGTACCGGCACCATCGGCACCTCCGGACAGGGGCTGATCGTCAACTTGACCGTCAGCTACCGGGTCAACCGTAACATCACGGTCTATGCGAACGCGACCAACCTGTTCGATTCGCGGTTCGAGCCAGTCAATGGCTACCAGATACCCGGCGCGCAAGCGATCGCCGGCATCAGGCTGCATCTGTAGCGGGCAATCCCCCGGCGCGGGCAATGAAGGCGGCGATCTCCGCCACGCCCGCGCCGGCACGGATATTGGCGAACACGAACGGCCGATCGGCGCGCATCCGCCGCGCGTCGCGATCCATTACCTCGAGACTGGCGCCCACCAAGGGGGCCAGATCGATCTTGTTGATCACCAGCAGGTCGCTGCGGGTGATCCCGGGGCCGCCCTTGCGGGGGATCTTGTCGCCGGCCGACACGTCGATGACGTAGATCGTCAAATCCGCCAGTTCCGGGCTGAAAGTTGCGGCCAGGTTGTCGCCGCCGCTTTCGATCAGGATCAAGTCCAGACCCGGAAAGCGCCGCGTCAGATCGGCCACCCCGGCGAGGTTGATCGAGGCATCCTCGCGGATGGCGGTGTGCGGGCAGCCGCCGGTTTCGATGCCGAGGATACGCTCGGGCGTGAGCGATCCCGCGCGGGTGAGAAATTCGGCATCCTCGCGGGTATAGATATCATTGGTGATGGCGGCGATATCGTAGCGGTCACGAAAGGCGCGGCAGAGCGCGTCCATCAACGCAGTCTTGCCGGAGCCGACGGGACCGCCGATGCCGACGCGCAGCGGGCCGGTGGGGTGCGTCATGTGCGGAACAGCCTGGTGTACTGGGTTTCGTGGCGCATCGCGGCGATGTCGGAGCGAAACGCGGCGCCCCCGAGATCGTCAGGGGTGGCGTTCCTTGTGTTCGCCACCGCAGCGCGGATGGCCGGTGCCAGCGCGGCCAACACCCGGAGCCCCGCCGACTGGCCGAGCGGGACCAGCCGCACCGCGGCCGAGATCAGGTTGGTGACGAAGCCCTGCGCGGCGGCGGCGGCGGTGACCTCGGGGTCCAGCCCGTGCGCGCCGGCAAGCGCGCCCAGCGCCACCGGGTAGGGCGGGTTCGGGGGCAGCGGCGGCGGCGACCAGGGCGCGGCGGAGGTGGCAAAAGCGGTGCCCAGATCGATGGTTTCGGCCCGGCGCTCCCGCGTGGCGGCGGCGGCGCGCGCAAGCTCGGCCAGCGCCGCGGTATCACGCCAGGACCGATGCGCCGCGCGCAGCAGGATCAGCTCGCTGCGTCCGCTGCCGTGCGCCAGCAGGTCCTCGAGCCAGGCCAGCAACGTGGCCTCGTCGCGGACATCCCCCGCCTCCACCGCCCATTCCAACCCGTGCGAGCATGCGAAGGCACCGGTGGGAAAGGCCGGCGAGGTCCAGGCCAGCAGCGCCAGCAGGTCAGTCATGGTGATGATGATGCCCGCCAGCATAGGCGCCGGTTTCGGGATCGAACGGGGCGGAGACCGCGCGCGTCGCGGCCCCCAACTGCCGCGCCATATCGGCGATGACGTGATCGGGACGGATCCGCAACGCCCCCGGTAGCATCTGCACCGGCAGATGACGGTTGCCCAGGTGCCAGGCGAGCCGCACCAGCGCGGTCGGCTCCGGCGCGGTCAGTTCCAACAGCGGCTCGGCCAGGGCGGCGACACGGACGATGCCACCGGCGTCCGTTTCCAGACCGTCGCCGTCGCGCAAGTGTTGGGTCTGCGCAAGGTCCAGCAGCAGCGCGGCGCCGGTATCGGTGGTGAGCGCGATGCGGCGGCGATGGCGCAGTTCGAAGGTCAGGCTGACCTGATCGACCTGACGCGACGGGTCCCAGATGCCGGCGGGAAGAACGCGAATGGCGCGCATCAGAACAGGAAATAGCGCTGCGCCATCGGCAGCACCGTGGCGGGTTCGCAGGTCAGCAACACGCCGTCGGCGCGGACTTCGTAGGTCTCGGAATCGACCTCGATCACCGGAGTGGCGCTGTTGTGGATCATCGCCGCCTTGCCGATGCCGCCCCGCGTGTCGGCCACCGCGACCAGCCGCCGCGCCAGCCCGAGCGTGCGGCCGAGCTCCGCATCCAGCGCCGCCGCCGAGACGAAGGTGAGGCAGCTTTCGGGAAGCGCGCGCCCGAACCCGCCGAACATCGTCCGGTAGTGAACCGGCTGCGGGGTGGGAATGGAGGCGTTCGGGTCGCCCATCGCCGCCATCACGATCGACCCGCCCTTCAGCACCAGATCGGGCTTCACGCCGAACAGGGCCGGCGACCATAGGACCAGGTCCGCCAGCTTGCCGGCTTCCACCGAGCCGACGTCGCGGGCGATGCCCTGGGCGATCGCCGGGTTGATGGTGTATTTGGCAACATATCGTTTCACCCGAAGATTGTCGTGGCGATCGGGATCGCCCGGCAGCGCGCCGCGCTGGGTTTTCATCTTGTGCGCGGTCTGCCAGGTGCGCAGGATCACTTCGCCGACCCGGCCCATCGCCTGGCTGTCCGAGGACATCATGGAAAGCGCACCGAGGTCGTGCAGGATGTCCTCGGCGGCGATCGTCTCGCGGCGGATTCGGCTCTCGGCGAAGGCGACGTCCTCGGGGATATTCGGGTCCAGGTGATGGCAAACCATGAGCATGTCGAGATGCTCATCGAGCGTGTTGACGGTGTAGGGCCTGGTGGGATTGGTCGAGCTCGGCAGCACGTTGGGCAGGCCGGCCACCTTGATGATGTCCGGCGCGTGGCCGCCGCCGGCGCCCTCGGTATGGAAGGCGTGGATGGTGCGGCCCTTGAAGGCGGCAATGGTGTCCTCGACGAAGCCGGATTCGTTCAGCGTGTCGGTGTGGATCATCACCTGCACGTCGTAGCGGTCGGCGACCGACAGGCAGGTGTCGATGGCGGCCGGGGTAGTGCCCCAATCCTCGTGCAGTTTCAGGCAGGCCGCGCCGGCGCGCAGCATTTCCTCGAGCGCGGCGGGGCGGGAGGCATTGCCCTTGCCGGCGAAGGCGATGTTGACCGGCAGCGCCTCGGCCGCCTGCATCATGCGCGCGAGGTGCCACGGCCCCGGGGTGCAGGTGGTGGCCGCGGTGCCGGTGGCGGGGCCGGTGCCGCCGCCCACCAGCGTGGTGACGCCGGAGGCCAGGGCTTCCTCGATCAGCTGCGGGCAGATGAAATGGATATGCGCGTCGATCCCGCCGGCGGTGAGGATCTTGCCCTCTCCGGCGATGATTTCAGTGCCGGGGCCGATGACGATGGTGACGTCGGGCTGCACGTCCGGATTGCCGGCCTTGCCGACGGCGGCGATGCGGCCGGCGCGGAGCCCGACATCCGCCTTGACGATGCCCCAATGGTCGATGATCAGCGCGTTGGTGATGACGGTATCGGCAGCCCCTTCGGCGTTGGTGACCTGCGACTGGCCCATGCCGTCGCGGATGACCTTGCCGCCGCCGAACTTCACCTCCTCGCCATAGGTCGTGAAGTCACGTTCCACTTCCACGATCAGATCGGTATCGGCCAGGCGGACGCGATCGCCGGTGGTGGGGCCGAACATGTCGGCATAGGCCGCGCGGGGGAGGCGCGCCATTACAGCGCCCCCATCACGGCGGCGCGGAAGCCGGCGACGATGCGGTGGCCACGATAGGGGATCAGCGCGACCTCCCGCGTCTGGCCGGGCTCGAACCGAACCGCGGTGCCGGCGGGGATGTCGAGCCGCTGGCCGCGCGCGGCGGCGCGATCGAACGACAGCGCCGGATTGGTTTCCGCGAAATGATAGTGGCTGCCAACCTGGATCGGGCGGTCGCCGGTGTTGGCGACGATGAGAGGCGTGCGCGGCAGGCCCGCGTTCAGCTCGATCTCACCGGCGGCGGGGAGGAGTTCGCCGGGGATCATCGGCGTGGCCTGCCGCGGTTCACCATCGATTCACCGCTCCGTTCTACGACCGCCGGACGCACGGAAATGACGTCCCCTCCCCTTGCCGGAGGGGGAGGTGAAGTAGGGATCATCGGATCGGCTCGTGAACGGTGACCAGTTTGGTCCCGTCCGGAAACGTCGCCTCCACCTGCACATCGGGGATCATCTCCGCGATCCCCTCCATCACCTGATCGCGCGTCAGCACATGCCCCCCCGCCTGCATCAGGTCCGCCACACTACGCCCGTCCCGCGCGCCTTCCACCACGAAATCCGTGATCAACGCGATCGCCTCCGGGTAGTTCAGCTTCACTCCGCGTTCCAGCCGCCGACGCGCCACCTGCGCCGCCATCGCGATCAGCAGCTTGTCCTTCTCCCGCGGCGTCAGGTTCATCGCGGTCCCACCTCAGCAGCGCCAGACTCGCGGCAGGCTACGCGCGCCGCGCAGCACCGCCAAGGCCGCCGTCACGATCCGCCGCAGCTTCGCGCCATCGGGCGCCAGCGCACGCACGAGCAGCATTCCGTCCCAGGCCGAGGCGCCCGCCTCGGCCCCCTCCAGCGCCGCGCGCATCACGGGTAGCCGGGATTCGGCATCCGGCGCCACATGCACCAAGGTCGCCACCGCCCCGGCGCCGCCGCCCAGCGCCGGACGGGCCAGCAGAGCGGCGATATCGCCCGCCATCCGCACCGCGTCGTGCAGCAGCAGCCGGCCGCCGCGGCGCAGCCGGATCAGGTCCCGAACCGACCCGCCGCGCAGCGTTTCGCCCATCGCGGCGCGGCCGAAGATCAGCGATTCCGCGCCGAGGAACCAGGATCCGGCGGCAAGATCGACCTCCAGGCATCGGTCCAGCCGGGCGCCGTCAAACAGGATGGTTTCCTGCGGCAGCCATTCCGCCGCCGCGCCCTCCGCCACCTCCAGCGTGCCGCGCACCACCGCCGGCGCGCCGCCCGCGGGGGCGCGGTAGAAGCGCTCCGCCGCCTGCGCCGCCACGCTCACCCGCGCTTCCGCCCGCACCCGGATGCGCAGGTGCAGCCGATCCCCGGCGGCCACGCCGCCCGAGCTGTTCAGCACCACCGTCTCGTGCCAGCCGGGCTCGCCACCGCGCGGGAAGCGCGCTTTCAGGCAGCCTGCCTGGCGCAGGTCCTCGAGCACCGTCGCTTCCCCGCGCCGGCGCAAGGTCACGTCCAGCTCCCCGCGCGCGCGTTGCAGAACCGGGACATCAGACGGACAAACGGCGTCGAACATCGGCTTCGTCCAGCGCCTCCCGCGCACCCGAGAGCACGATATCGCCGCGATCCATCACCACGATGGTATCGGCCAGTTCGCGGGCGAAATCGTAATACTGCTCCACCAGCAGGATGGCGATGTCGCCGCGCCCGCGCAACAGGGCGATCACCCGCCCGATATCCTTGATGATGCTGGGCTGGATGCCCTCGGTCGGCTCGTCCAGCACCAGCAGCCGAGGTCTCATCACCAGCGCACGCGCGATCGCCAACTGCTGCTGCTGGCCGCCGGACAGATCCCCGCCGCGCCGGCGCAGCATCGTCTTCAGCACCGGAAACAGGTCGTAGATGTCATCGGGCACGCGGCGCGCGGCGCGCGGCAGCACCGCAAAGCCGGTCTCCAGATTCTCCCGCACCGTCAGCAGCGGGAAGATGTCGCGCCCCTGCGGCACCCAGGCGATGCCGCGGCGCGCGCGCTCGTAGATCGGCAGCCGGGTGATCTCCGCCCCTTCCCAGCGGATCGTCCCGGAGGAGACCGGATGCGCCCCGGTGATCGCGCGCAAGAGGCTGGTCTTGCCCACCCCGTTGCGTCCCAGCACGCAGGTCACCGCCCCGGGCGCCGCTGTCACCGACACCTGGCGCAGCGCGATCGCCGCGCCGTAATGCAGGTCCACGTTGCCGACATCGAGCATCTACCGCCCCAGATAGACTTCGATCACGCGCGGATCGGCGCTGACGTGATCGATCGAGCCTTCCGACAGCACCGCCCCTTCGTGCAGCACCGTCACCTTCACCCCCAGCGCGCGCACGAAGGCCATGTCGTGCTCCACCACCACCACGCTGCGGGTGCGGTTGATTTCCCGCAGCAGCTGCGCGGTCTGCTCCGTCTCGGCATCCGTCATGCCGGCTACCGGTTCATCGACCAGCAGCAGCCGGGGTTCCTGCGCCAGCAGCATCCCGATTTCCAGCCACTGCTTCTGCCCGTGCGACAGATCGGCGGCGCGGCGGTCGCGCTGGTCGGTCAGCCGCGTGGTGAGCAGGATCATCTCGATCCGCTGGCGCTCCTCGACCGTCTCCCGCGCCCATAACGAGAAGCGCGGGCTGCGGTCGCCGGCCAGCGCCAGCAGCAGGTTGTCGCGGACGGAGAGCGGCTCGAAGACCGTGGGTTTCTGGAACTTGCGGCCGATTCCCAGCGCGGCGATCGCGGGTTCGTCCAGTCTTGTCAGATCGGTATCGGCGCCGAACACCACCCGCCCACTGTCGGGGCGGGTCTTGCCGGTGATCACGTCCATCATGGTGGTCTTGCCGGCACCGTTGGGGCCGATCACCGCGCGCATCTCCCCCGGTTCCAGCACCAGCGACAGCGCGTTCAGCGCGCGGAAGCCGTCGAAGCTGACCGTAACGCCATCCAGATACAGCAGCAGGTCCGCGCTCATCCCGTCACCTCCCGCGCCGCCGCGACCGCGGCCGGGGCGTCCTTGGGCGCGGCGCGGCGGCGGGCGAGCAACCCGATCAGCCCGCGCGGCAGGAACAAGGTGACCACGATGAACAGCCCGCCCAGCGCGAACAGCCACATTTCCGGCAGCGCGCCGGTGAGCCAGGTCTTGCCCAGGTTCACAAGCACCGCGCCCAGGATGGCGCCCGAGAGGCTGCCGCGCCCACCCACCGCGACCCAGATCACCGCCTCGATCGAATTGGCCGGCGCGAATTCCGAGGGGTTGATGATGCCCACCTGCGGCACGTAAAGCGCGCCGCCGATGCCGGCCAGCATCGCCGAGAACACCCACACCACCAGCTTGTAGTGCTCCGGCCGGTAGCCCAGGAAGCGGGTGCGCGGCTCCGCATCCCGCACCGCCACCAGCACCTTGCCGAAGCGCGATGCCACCAGCGCGCGGGCCAGCAGATAGGCGCCGGCCAGCACCAGCGCCGTCACCAGCATCAACCCCACCGAGGTCGCATCGGTACCGATCGGGAAGCCCAGGATGTCCTTGAAATCGGTCATCCCGTTGTTGCCGCCGAAACCCATGTTGTTGCGGAAGAACGCCAGCATCAGTGCGTAAGTCAGCGCCTGGGTGATGATCGACAGATAGACGCCGGAGACGCGGGAGCGGAACGCGAACCAGCCGAACACGCCCGCCAGCAGCGCCGGGACCGCCAGCGCCGCGATCAGGGCGATACCGAAATGGTCGAACCCGAACCAGTACCAGGGCAGCTGCTTCCACCCCAGGAACACCATGAAATCCGGCAGGATCGGGTTGGCATAGACCCCGCGCGCACCGATCTCCCGCATCAGATACATGCCCAT
This sequence comes from Pseudomonadota bacterium, assembly GCA_021807785.1. GTDB lineage: Bacteria > Pseudomonadota > Alphaproteobacteria > Acetobacterales > Acetobacteraceae > JAJZVS01. The sequence goes on along the minus strand of JAKBCO010000058.1, from coordinate 5,539 downwards.
CGCGTAGCCGCCGAGCGCGAAGAACGCGGCATGGCCGAGGGTCAGGATGCCGGCGTAGCCCCAGACCAGATCCACCGCCAGCGCCAGCAGGGCGTAGCAGAGATATTTCCCGGCCAGCCCGACCACGAAGCCGGAGACGTGCAGCGATCCGCTGGCGGGCACCAGCACATTGCCCGCCGCCAGCAGCAGTGCGCCGCCGAGGATGGCCGCGACCGTGAGCGCGCTCTCCCGCCTCATGCTTCCACCGCCCGCCCCTTGAGCGGGAACAACCCGCGGGGGCGCCGCTGGATGAACAGGATCAGCAGCACCAGCACGATGATCTTGCCCAGCACCGCGCCGGTGATGGGTTCGACGAACTTGTCCACGATGCCCAGGATCAGCGCGCCGAACACGGTGCCCCAGAGATTGCCGACCCCGCCCACCACCACCACGATGAAGCTGTCGATGATGTAGTTCTGCCCCAGATTGGGTGAAACGTTGTCGATCTGGCTCAGCGCCACCCCGGCCATGCCGGCGATGCCGGAGCCGAGCCCGAAGGTCAGCGCGTCGATCCAGGGCGTGCGGATGCCCATCGCCGCCGCCATCCGCCGGTTCTGCGTCACCGCGCGGATCGACCGGCCGAGCCCGCCCCAGCGCAGCGCCGCCATCAGCGCCGCGATCACCAGCGCCGCGAACAGGATGATCCAGAGGCGGTTGACGGTCAGCGTCAGTCCGCCCAGCCGCACGAAGCCGCTCATCCAGGCGGGCGACGTCACATCCTTGTTGGTGGCCCCGAACACGCTGCGCACCGCCTGCTGCAACACCAGGCTGAGGCCCCAGGTGGCGAGCAGGGTTTCCAGCGGGCGGCCGTAGAGGAAGCGGATCATGCAGCGTTCGATCACCACCCCGAGCGCGCCGGCCACCAGGAACGCGGTGGGAATGGCGAACAGCAGGCCGAATTCGTTCAACCCCGGCGCCGCGGCCGCGATGGTCTGCTGCACCACGAAGGTGGTATAGGCGCCGATCATCACCATCTCGCCATGCGCCATGTTGATGACGCCCATCACGCCGAAGGTGATGGCGAGGCCAGCGGCGGCCAGCAGCAGCACCGCGCCCAACGAGATGCCGTAATAGACGTTCTCGACCAGCCCCCACAGCCGCAGCTGGCGGTCGATGCCCGCAATCGCGCGGGCCACCGCGGCGGCAACCGGCTTCGGCTCCCCGGACAAGGACGCCAGCAGATTGCGGGAGGACAGATCCGCCCGCCCAGCCAGCCGGCGCACCGCGGCCAGCTGGGCCGGCACCGGCGCGGTGTCGGATTTCAGCAGCGCCGCTGCCTGCGCATCGCGCAGTACGCGGCGCACCGCGGGATCTTTCTCGGTCCTCAGCGCCGCGTCGATGAGCGGCAACGAGCCAGGATCGGCGGCCTGAAACAGCGCCTCCGCGGCGCGCTCCCGGGTGGCCGCGGCGGGGGCGCGCAGGTCCAGCACGCCGGCGCCGGTCTCGATCGCGCCACGCACCGCGTCGCTGACGATCACCGCGCGCAGATTGACCGGCATCGGCGGGGTCGCCACCTTCGCCCCGGTGCGCGCATCGACCAGCCCGGCATCGGTGCGGATGAACAGCGGCGCAGCCGGATTGGGCCAGCGCCAGGCGAACAGCCGCCCCTGTTTCAGCGCCGCGATCACCGCGCCGGCCCGCGGATTCCCCGATACCGCGAGCGCCCGCACGCCGGCGGCGACGACATCCGAGTTGACCGAGGCCAGTTCGGCGAACGGCCCGGCGGCCCGTGCCGGCGGCAGCGCCGCCAGCACGAACAGCGCCGCCGCCAGCAGGATCCGGCTCAGGCCTTGGACTTGCCGAGGCACTTGCCGAGCTTCACATTGTAGTTGCCGCACGACATCGGCGGCAGCCAGTCACCGATCAGGTATTTCGACTCCGGCAGATAGGGCGACCACGGCTGCGCGACCACCAGCCCGGGCGTCTGCCAGACCACGTTGAACTGCCCGTTCGCCTGCACCTCGCCGATCAGCACCGGCTTGGTCAGGTGATGGTTCGGCATCATGGTGGCATAGTCGCCAGTCAGGTTGGGGTGCGAGACGCCGATCATGGCGTCGATCACCGCGGAATGGTCGGTGGTGCCGGCCTTTTCCACCGCCTTCACCCACATGTTGAAGCCGATGTAGTGCGCCTCCATCGGATCGTTGGTGACGCGCTTCGGGTTCTTCATGAACGCTTTGAAGTCGGCCACGAATTTCTGGTTGGCCGGGGTCTGCACGCTCTCGAAATAGTTCCATGCCGCCAACTGGCCCACCAGCGGGGCGGTGTCGAGGCCGGCCAGCTCCTGTTCGCCCACGCTGAACGCCACCACCGGAATCTCGGTCGCCTTGATGCCCTGGTTGCCCAGCTCCTTGTAGAACGGCACGTTGGCGTCGCCGTTGATGGTGGAGATCACGCCGGTCTTCTTGCCCGCCGAGCCGAACGCCTTGAACTTGGCCACATTCGCCTGCCAGTCCGAATAGCCGAACGGGGTGTAGTTGATCATGATGTCGGCGGCGGGGACGCCCTTCGACTTCAGGTAGGCCTCGAGGATCTTGTTGGTGGTGCGGGGATAGACGTAATCGGTGCCGGCCAGGATCCAGCGCTTGATGCCGAGCTGGGTCATGAAATAATCGACCGCCGGGATCGCCTGCTGGTTGGGCGCGGCGCCGGAGTAGAAGATGTTACGGGAGCATTCCTGACCCTCATACTGCACCGGGTAGTACAGAATGCCGTTCAGCTGCTCCACCACCGGCAGCACGGATTTGCGGGAGACCGAGGTCCAGCAGCCGAAGATCGCCGCCACTTTATCGACCGAAAGCAGCTGGCGGGCCTTTTCGGCGAACAGCGGCCAGTTCGAGGCCGGATCGACCACCACGGGTTCGATCGGCCGGCCCATGACGCCGCCTTTCTTGTTCTGCTCGGCGATCAGCATCAGCATCACGTCCTTCAGCGGGACCTCGCTGATCGCCATGGTGCCGGAGAGTGAATGCAGGATGCCGACCTTGATCGGCCCGGTGCCGGGCGCGGGCGCCGCCTTGGCTTCCTCCACCAGCGGCGGCAAGGCGGGCAGGCCGGCCGCGGCCAGCCCGGCGCCCATCAGGCCCAGCTGTCGGCGGCCTAAGGTAAGTCCCTCAGATGACATGCAAATCTCCCCGTGTTCGGTCGGTTCCACGCCGGAGCGCGCGGACTGCCCGGGTTATGGGCAAGCGCGGATTCCAGCGCACGACCCACGGGACGCAAGTGTCATGCCAGATTACGATGCGGGCAAATCTGGCGCCGGTTCCGACAAATCCGGCGCCGATTATGTCATATTTTTGGCAATTGCCCGCTTTGAGGGCAAAGACTCCTAAAGCAAATCCCCCACCGCCGCCTGATACCGCCGCAGCGCCTCGATATGATCCGCCAGCCCCCGCCCGGCGATCCGCGCATGACCGCCCCGGCCATGCGTGCTCGCCACCGTCACATGCGTCACCCCGGCCCGCTTCCAGAACAGCAGCTCCTCCCGCCAGTCCTTCTCGGTCCCGGCCCCGGTCGAGGTCCAGATCTCGATCCCCAGCGCCGCCGGATCGCGCCCCGCCGCCTCGGTCAGCCGGCGCAGCGTGTCGAACTGCGCCAGCGCCTCCGCCCCGGCCGGATGCGCCAGCATCATCCAGCCATCCCCGTAGCGGGCGATGCGCTTCAGCGTGTTCTCGTGATGCCCGCCGAACCACACCGGCACCCGCCCGCCGGGCGGCAGCGGGTTGATGCCGGCGTCCTCGATCCGGTGATAGGTCCCGGTGAAATCGACATGCGGCGCCGCCCACAGCGCCTGCATCACCTCCACTTGCTCCTCCGACCGCCGGCCGCGGTTGTGGAAATTCTCGTTGAGGCCGGTGAACTCCACCGGGTTCCAGCCCACCCCCACGCCGAAACGGAACCGCCCCTCGCACAGCACGGCCAGCGAAGCCGCCTGCTTGGCCACCAGCACCGTCTGGCGCTGCGCCAGGATCAGCACGCCGGTGGCGAAGCCCAGCTTCGTCACCCCGGAAAGGAAGCCGAACATCACGAACGGATCGTGGAAGAAATCGGCCGAGGTGTTGCGGTCACGCGGCCAGTCCGGGCGAGAGGCGACGTTCACCCCCAGCACATGATCCGCCGCCAGCAGATACCGATACCCGTATTCCTCCGCCGCCGCCGCGAAGCTGCGCAGCGCCGCCGCGCTGCCATGGATGTCGTTCTGCGGAATCATCGCCCCGAGCTGCATCAAAGCCTCCTATTGCCCAATCGTCAGTTCGAACCGGGTCATGGTATCCAGATCATCGCCATACCAGGCGGTGATTGCTGCCTCCCGCTTGCCCACGAATTCCGGCCGGCCGTCGCGCAGCACCATCGGCAGGTCGTGGCCCGGCACCAGCAGCGTGCCGGGACGGCGGCGCCATAGCTCCCACATCGATTCGATCGATCCGGCCGTGACCGCCGGATCGTATGTCATGTCGGCGGCGCGCGTCAGCAGCTCCACCCGGTTCTTCGCTGCGTCGCCGGTGAAGATCACGTCGCGTTCCGCGCCCGACAGCACGAACATCATGTGCCCGGGGGTATGGCCGGGTGCGTCCAGCGCCACCATGCCCGGGATCACCGTCTGACCAGCGCGCAGCCGGTGCAGCTGCGGGCTGCCCGCCAGTTCGCGCACGTAGAGTTCGGGCACCGGCGTGCGGCCCCAGGGTTCGCGCACCGCCCAATCCAGCTCACCTTCGCCGATCCAGACCGAGGCTTTCGGGAACAGCACCCAGTTGATCGCGTGGTCGTGGTGCGAATGGGTCAGGATCACGTCCGTCACGTCTTCGGGCGCCAGGCCGTGGCGCTTCAGCCCGGCGATCAGATTGGCGCGGTGACTGAACGTACCGACATCGATCAGCGCCACATGGCCATTGCCGACCAGCAGCACGATGGTGCTCCAGCCCAGGCCGCCATGGCAGACGGACTTGCCGGGATAGCCCTGCACCAGAATCTCCAGCTTGTAGTCTTCCATTCCCGTCCCCTTTGGTTCCATCTTCCGCCATGCCTAGCACAGAATTGCTGACCCCGGAGGAGATGGCGGCGGCCGACCGCCTGGCCGCCGGGCTCGGCGCCCCCGGCCCCGTGCTGATGGAAGCCGCCGGCCGCGCCGTCGCCCGCGCCGTCGTCGCGCGGTTCCGCCCTTGCCGCACGCTGGTGCTGTGCGGACCGGGCAATAATGGCGGGGATGGCTACGTGGCAGCGCGGCATCTGGCGCAGCGCGGCTGGCCGGTCGCAGTGGCCGCGCTGGCGCCGCCGCGTCCGGGCAGTGACGCCGCGGCAGCCGCGCAGGCCTGGCGTGGTCCCACGCTTCCGTTCTCCCCCGCCGCGTCCGCCGACGCCGCACTGGTGATCGATGCGCTGTTCGGGGCGGGGCTGACCCGAGACCTGGATGCGCACACCGCTTCCGTGCTGGCCGCGGCGCCACGGCTGGTGGCGGTGGATATTCCAAGCGGCATCGACGGCGCCACCGGCGCGGCACGCG